>CAKPAZ010000009.1 GCA_934133195.1 uncultured Bacilli bacterium
AAAAAGTAAGGTAAAACCTTACTATTTAACAAATATATTTTTGAACTTTAGCATATCACTGTCAAACTTGGGTTATAGCACTATTTTTCATTTTATTCATCTAATTTGATTAATAAGATTAACTCAATAAAAAAGATAATAGAATACTATTATCAAATTCTTTTTAAAATGGCGGAAGAAAAGGGATTCGAACCCTCGCACCGTGTTACCGATCTACTAGCTTTCCAAGCCAGCCCCTTCAACCTCTTGGGTATTCTTCCATTCCTTATTATTATAGCATAATATGATGTTTTTAGCAATTTATTTAGCTTTTAGGTTTATGTAAAAAAGAAGGCTGTTACACCTTCCTTTTAGTTATATTTTAAAATAGCATCTTCAATAGTTTTTTCGGTAGCACTTTTACCATATTTATCGATTTCAGCACTGTTTCTATCACCATGAGTTAAGCAACCAGCTCCACCAATACATCCACCAAGACAAGCCATACCTTCAATAAAGTTAGCATCTAAGACATTCTTTGATTTCTTTAGAAGGGCAAGCTTACAAGCTTCAATACCATTACATGCGATTGGTTTTACTTCAAACTCAATGTTTTGTTCCTTCATAGCTTCATTTACTGCTTCGGTTAAACCTCCACTTCGTGCGAAGATTCTACCAAAGTATGAAGCATTGTCTAAGCTTTCTTCTTCTAATTCTTTGATATCTAAGTCTTTGCTTGCGAAGAGGGCTTGAAGTTCTTCGAAGGTTAAAACAACGTCGATATATTTTTTTACCTCTGGTTTCATTGCTTCGGCTTTTTTAGCTGTACATGGGCCAATAAAGATTACTTTAGCATTTTTATCATGTTCTTTAATGAATTTAGCAATTGTTGCCATTGGTGATAAATTATGAGAGATATGCTCTTTTAAAGTTGGAAAATTCTTTTCAATGAATGATACGAAGGCAGGACAGCAGGAACTTGTTAAAAATCCTTTTTCCGATAGTTCTTTTGCTTCAGCCTTTGCGACCATATCTGCACCAAGGGCAGCTTCAATTACTTGATTAAATCCTAGTTTTTTGATTCCTGAGATAACTTGGCCTAGTTTTGCATAGACAAATTGACTAGCAATACTTGGAGCTACTACCGCATACACTTGGAATTTATTTCCATTATCACTATTCTTAATGATATCAATAGCATTAACAATAAACGATTTATCCATGATTGCACCAAATGGGCATTGATATACACAAGCACCACATGATATACATTTATCATTGTTAATTGATGCTTGATTATCTTCACCCATGGAGATGGCTTTTACCTTACATGCCGTTTCACAAGGTCTTTTATAGTTTTGGATGGCACTGTAAGGACATACCTTTGCACATGATCCACATTCTACACACTTTGATTTATCAATATGTGCAACATGGTCACTATCAAAGGAAATGGCATGAAATTTACAAGCCGCTTCACATCGATGGGCAAGACAGCCACGACATGCATTTGTAACGTTATATCCACCGACTGGACATTCATCACAAGCAATATCGATTACTTCAATGACATTTGGATTTTTAGGGTTACCACCCATAGCAAGTTTTATACGTTCAAGTACTATTGCGCGTTCTTTATATACACAACAACGCATTGTTGATTTTTTACCAGGAACAATTATTTTAGGAATATCTAAGGTCTTTTCTGTTAGTTTTCCTTCCCATTCAGCACGTGCTACTTCTCTTATTACTTTATATTTTAAATATTGAACTTCCGTGTCAAATTTTCTCATTATTTGTACTTCCCATATTCAAATTAAGTTGTTTTTATTCGTAATCTACAACATTAACCCATGAAAGTAGGAATTCTCGTTCTTCTTCATTTCCTTTAACTGATTGTGATGCAGCAACGATTGGCATCCATTTTTGAACATATGTTTTTGGAGTATTACTCTTTTGGCAGAATAAATCTAAGTATTTTTCAGCAAGTAAGTTTTCTCCATGTAATTTAAAGATTAAATATGTTCTTGCGACATCGGCTGATGCATTACCTTGTGTAGCATGAGCCCAGTCAAGGATGTAAGGAGTACCATCAGGAGTAATAATTACATTTGATAGGTTAAAATCTCCATGACAAAGTTTATTATGTTTTGGCATACCTTCAAGACGAGTATGTAAATCATATCTTACTGTTGCGTCAAGATCAGCTTTTTTGATTTTTTGATTCATCTTATCTTTTAGTTTACTTAACATTGGACAAGTCTTTGATTGAATTTCAAGTTGAAGATCAACAAATAGTTCTAAATATTTGTCAGCTTTTTCGGGAGATTCAATCATTAATTGTTCTAAAGTTTGACCTTCAATGTAGTTTGTTACGATTGCCCAATTGCCATCAACCATTGTTACAGCTTCAATTTTAGGAATATTTAATCCTGTTGTTTCTACTCTAGCTTGATTTAAAGCTTCATTTAAGACATCGGTTTTTAAATAAGTTGGATCAAATACTTTGACAACATTATCACCATCACGATATATTGTTTTGTTTTTTCTTTTCGCTATGACATGTTCTAATTTCATAGTTTGTTCCTCCTACGAATATTATTTATTTTGGTTTGGAAGTTCTTGTTCTACAAATTTTCTTCCATAATATGCATTTAAGTACATTTGTTTAATTTCACTCATTAATGGATAACGAGGGTTAGCTCCTGTACATTGATCATCAAATGCTTGTTCAACCATTTCATCAAGAGTTGATAAGAAGGCATTTTCATCTGGTACATAATCTTTAATAGTAGGTTTAATACCAATTTCTTCTTTTAATTTATCAAGAGCTTTAATTAAGTTTTCCACAGATTCTTCATCTGATGAACCACCAAATCCAAGTTCACGAGCTACTTCAGCATAACGTGCCATTGTATGTGGGTGATCATATTGAGGGAATGTACCCATCTTATGTGGAGTTTCACTTGAATTAAAGCGAATTACTTCATCAAGCATTAGGGCGTTTGCGACACCATGAGGTAGGTGATGGAATGCTCCAAGTTTGTGAGCCATAGAGTGACATACACCAAGGAATGCATTCGCGAAAGCCATACCAGCCATTGTGGCAGCATTTGCCATTTTTTCACGAGCCACAACATCATTTTGACCATCATTGTATGCACGTGGTAAGTATTCAAATATCATCTTTAATGATTGTTTTGCGAGAGAATCTGTGTAATCAGTTGCCATCATTGATGCAATTGCTTCTAAGCAGTGAGATACGGCATCAATACCTGATGCACTAGTTAAACCACGTGGAGCACTCATATGGAAATCAGTATCGATGATTGCCATTTTTGGTAATAATTCATAGTCAGCAAGTGGATACTTGATTCCTGTTTTTTCATCAGTAATAACAGCGAATGGTGTAACTTCTGAGCCAGTACCTGCAGATGTAGGGATTGCAATAAAGTATGCCTTATCACCCATATGAGGGAATGTATAGATACGTTTACGGATATCCATGAATCTCATTGCCATATCCATAAAGTCAACTTCTGGGTGTTCATATAATACCCACATAATTTTCGCAGCATCCATTGCGGAACCACCACCAAGGGCGATGATACAATCAGGTTTAAATAGACTCATTTCTTTAGCACCAGCTTTGGCACTTGCTAAAGTTGGGTCAGGTGCAACATCAAAGAATGTTGTATGTTCAATATGCATTGAATCAAGTTTATCAGTGATTGGTTTAGTATAGCCATTATTAAATAAGAAACTATCAGTAACGATGAAGACTTTTTTCTTATTCATTACAGTTTTTAATTCATCTAATGCCACAGGTAGGCAACCTTTTTTAATATAAACCTTTTCAGGACATCTGAACCAAAGCATATTTTCCCTTCTTTCTGCAACAGTTTTAATATTTAATAAATGTTTTACACCAACGTTTTCAGAAACGCTATTTCCACCCCATGATCCACAACCAAGAGTAAGAGATGGTGTTAACATAAAGTTGTAAATATCACCAATACCACCTTGTGATGATGGAGTATTTACTAAGATACGACAAGTTTTCATTCTTTCAGCGAATTCATCAAGTAAAGTTTTTTGTTTAGTTACATCTAGATAGATTGAAGAAGTATGTCCAAATCCACCATCAGCAACTAGATGTTCTGCTTTCGCGAAAGCATCTTTCATATCTTTTGCACAATACATTGCAAGAACTGGAGATAGTTTTTCATGAGCGAATTCTTCTGAAATTTCAACACTTTCAACTTCACCAATTAAGATTTTTGTTCCTTCTGGTACACTTACACCAGCAAGTTCAGCTATCTTGCATGCAGGTTGACCAACGATTTTAGCATTTAGAGAGCCGTTAATAATCATTGTTTTTCTTACTTTTTCAATTTCATCTTCTTTTAAGAAATAACAACCACGTTTTGCAAATTCTTGTTTTACTTGATTATATATTTTTTTATGAACAATAACAGATTGTTCTGATGCACATATCATACCATTATCAAAAGTTTTAGAATGGATAATAGAGTTAACTGCAAGAACAATATTTGCAGATTCATCAATTACAGCAGGAGTGTTACCAGCACCAACACCTAGGGCAGGTTTTCCACTTGAGTATGCTGCATGAACCATTCCAGGTCCACCTGTTGCAAGAATGATATCTGCAGATTTCATTAATAAATTAGTCATTTCAAGACTTGGAACATCAATCCAAGAAATGATTCCTTCAGGAGCACCAGCTTTAACTGCAGCTTCTAACACAACTTTGGCTGCCGCAATTGTTGATCCTTTAGCACGAGGATGAGGACTGATAATAATACCATTTCTTGTCTTTAAACAAATTAAGGTTTTAAAGATAGCTGTTGATGTAGGGTTAGTAGTTGGAATAACTGCAGCTACAAGTCCGATTGGTTCAGCAATCTTTTTAATACCAAATGCTTTATCTTCCTCTAAAACACCACATGTTTTAGTTGTACGATATTTATTGTAGATGTATTCGGAAGCATAATGATTTTTAATTACTTTATCTTCAACAACGCCCATTCCAGTTTCTTCAACGGCAAGTTTTGCAAGAGGAATACGCATATTATTTGCTGCAAGGGAAGCAGCTAAAAAGATTTTGTCTACTTGTTCTTGAGTGTATGTCGCAAATACTTCTTGCGCTTTCTTTACTCTTTCAATAGCTTGAAGTAGTGTTTCTACACTATCAACAACGGGATAATTTTTTTCTTTCATTTTTTACACCTCTATAAATTAATTTTTGATGAAAGTACAGCAAGTGATGCTGCCATATTCTCGTTTTTAACTACTACATCTTCAGGAACATTTAGCTTTAATTGAGAAAAATTCCAAATTCCTTTAATGCCACTATCAATAAGTAATTGACATATTTCTTGAGCAGCTCTTTCAGGAACAGTAATAATTCCAATTAGAATATTATTTGTTTTACAATATTCTTTGATTGTTCTAAGTGGTAAGATTTTTTGATTATCTACTTTGTTGTCATCTTGATCAAATGCCGCAACAATACGATAGCCATATTCTTCAAATCCATCAAAGGACATTAAGGCACGTCCTAATTTTCCAGCACCAACGATAACTACTTTCGTATGGTTGGTTGTACCAAGTACAGCTTGTAGATGTTTTTTTAATTCTTCTTTAACATAGCCAACTTTAGGTTTACCAGCTCCACTAACTAAGGCTAAATCCTTTCTCACTTGGACTTCACCATAATTTAGGTCAGTCGCTATTTTAGTTGATGAAATATACTCAGAATCTCCACTAGATGCTGAATTCAAATAATGTAAATAAACTGGAAGTCTTTCCATTACTGATTTAGACAGTGCTTTTTTAATCATAGTTAATTCTCCTTAATTTCTCTTAATATTATACTATTTTTTTGATAGTTTGTAAATTACTATTAGTGTATATAACTATATCGATAATGATATATCGATAAAAGAATATTTATTAATGATGGTTATTGAATAATATCTTCTTTATTACCAATAATATATTTAGCTTTTGCTTTAAATAATTCTTCAATAAACATTTCATCTAATTTATTTAAAACATAATTTTCACGATAAATTAAAACATCAGTATATGTTTTAACATTGCTTGAACATTTAATCATTACGAGATTATATTTTTCTAATATTTCTTCAGGTATTGGTGATACCCACATAAAAGTATCAGGATTTGATGATAAGATATCAAATTGACTTGCTCTTTCATAAACGTAGATACGGCGTTTTATATCTTCAGATAATTCATCTTTCTTTACAAGTGATGAAGGAAGTGAAGGTACATACGGATCAGCATGAGCAATTTCAATATAATCAGTTAAATCACTATATTTAATATCTTCTTTTTCCGCAAGTTTACTGTTTTTGCTTACTAATAAACTATATTGAAATTCGGTAATTACTTCATATTTTACTTTCTTTTCCTCAAATTTCAATTCAAAATATTTATTATATTTACTTGCATATCTTAAGATACCAAGATTAAAATCATTATTTAGTAAGTTTGTAATAGTTTTTGAAGAGTTTGTTTCTTTATAGAATAATTCACAATTCATATCTTTGGTGATTTTTTTTGTGAATTCAGCAAACGCAAAAGAAATGTAGGTTGCTCGAGGTACCGATGCAGAAAAAATATCTTTATTAGACTTTTTATTTTTAAAAATATCTTCTACCTCTTCGATTTGTTTTAAGATACGATTACCATATTGAATTAGTAATTCACCTTCTTGTGTTAGGGTCATTCCTTTATTATTACGTTCAAATATTGTTATTTCAAGTTGACTTTCTAATTCTTTGATCGCACGACTTATATTTGGTTGAGCGACATATAGTGTTTCTGAAGCCTTATTTATAGAACCATATTTAGCAACTTCCATTGCATATTTTAAATATAGTATATTCATTATTCTCACCTCGTTATAGTATATTATAACACTAATTTAAGTTTTTTTAAAGAATTTAGATTTTCATTTTCGATGAAAACATTTTTATTATTATTTATCTTTTTTAATTTATCTTCCTATGTTATAATTTATGTGTCAATGGAGGTGCAAAATGAATTCTGACATCAAAGAAATTATAATTACACATGAACAAATCTGCCAAAGAAGTAAAGAATTAGCAGATTTAATTAACAAAGATTATGCTGGAAAAACCCCAATTCTTTTAGGGATGTTAAAAGGTAGTGTTCCTTTTTTAGCTGAACTTATTAAAAATATTACTATTCCAATGGAATATGACTTTATGGATGTAAATAGTTACTTTGGTGGAACTGAAAGTACTGGGCACATCGAAATCATAACTGATGTTACTGCCGATTTAAATGGTAGAGATGTCTTGATTGTTGAAGACATCGTTGACACTGGTTTTACTTTACAAGAAGTTATGCCCCTAATTAAACAAAAGGGTGTTAATTCTCTTGAAATTGTATGCTTAATGGATAAACCATCAGGAAGAAAAGTAGAAAATCTTGTTCCTAAATATATTGGATTTACCGTTCCTAAGTTATTCCTTGTAGGTTTTGGCTTAGATTATGAACAAAAGTACCGTAACCTACCTTTTGTTGGAGTTCTTAAGGAAGAGGTATATTCAAAATGAAAACAACATTAATTGGAATTGCTGGAGGTAGTGCTTCTGGTAAAACCACGGTTGCACAAAGATTATATGAAGCAACCAAAGAGTTTGGAACAGTATCTTTAATTAGAATGGATGATTATTATAAAGTATATAGTGAAATTCCTCTAAATGAAGAGGGTCATAAAAACTTTGACCATCCCGATTCCTATGATTCTTGTCTATTAGTTAAAGATTTAACAAAACTCAAAAATGGAGAAAGTATCAATAAACCTATTTATGATTTCGTGGTATCTGAAAGATCAAATGAAACGGAAATAATTGAATCAGGTAATGTGATTATTCTTGAGGGAATTATGGCTTTCGCAATCCCCGCTATTCGTAAATGCTTAGATATTAAGATTTTTGTTGATACTCCTGACGATATTCGATTTATACGTAGATTAAAAAGGGATATGATTGATCGTAAAAGATCAGTAGAATCCGTTATAAATCAATATCTTAGTTCTGTTCGTCCAATGCATTTAGCATTTGTTGAACCATCAAAAAGATTCGCAGACTTAATTATTCCTGAAGGGGGAAAAAATAATGTTGCGATGGATCTTTTAATAACTAAAACAATTGACCTATTAATCCATAACCAAAATAAAGAAGAGTAATTCGTGTGAATTACTCTTTTTCGTTATTATTTATAAACCATGAAACCGTATCATTAATTGTTTTATCAAATGTGGTTATTGTTACCCCTAGTTCCTTTTGAATCTTTTCATTATCATAGTTATGATTTTCTAAAAGGGTTTTTAGAGAAAATGGTGATAGATAAGGAACAAATGGAATAGATAGATAAACTATAAACTTAGGAATTACCATTATTTTCTTATTTTTATTTAAAGCTTTATTAAGATATTCATATAACTCTTTAACAGTAATGTTATGTCCAGAGATTATGTAAGTATCACTTTTATTTAGTTCTGCTATTTTGATGATTGAGGTTGCAACATCACGAACATCAATAAAGTTATACCCACCTTTTATTCCAAATTCTGGTTTATTTAAAATACAATCTTTTACCACCTTTCCAATTAAAGATGGTTTAAAATCATATGGTCCAATTACTGCTGATGGGTAAACGATGGAAATAAGGGTAGATGAAGGTTCTTTCATTTGTTTTAAGACATATTCTGTTCCTAAAGCTTTGGTATGAGGGTAATTATCTTTAAACTTATCAGGATACATTTCATCTGGTTCTTTTATAATGGTATCTTCATTAGTTTTATAGATAGCATCTACACTACTACAGTAAATGAAGCTATGAGCTTTCTTTTTAATGGAAACATCAGTAATTAACTTTGTAAGTAAATAGTTAGTTTCATAGGTTTCTTTTTTGAATTTATTTTTTACATCTATTACCCCCGCAAGATGAATTACGATATCACCTTCATGGATATTAGTTGATAAAAAAACTTCATCCAACAAATTACCATATACAAGCTTTATGTTTAAACCATCTAAAGCTTTGTTAGTTTTTCTTACTAAAACTACCACTTCTTCATTTTTCTCACAAAGCATTCTAACTAAGTTATTACCAATATGACCAGTTGATCCAGTTATTACATATGCCATGTTATTTTCCTATTTATCTAAGATATCAACAAATATCCATAGATATTTTCCGGTTGTATGACCCCAGATTTCTTTAAATACTGCGTTATTAACGGTTGGCCAGTATGGAGCATCGTTATATCCATTGGTCTTAAAGCCAACTGGAAGGGCACCAACTAATTGATTAGAGTAAGCAACATAAAGAGGATGATAGTTATAACCTTCTCCATACATTGTTGAAGTACTAAATGGATTTTTACCTAATATCCATTCTAATTGGTCAATAACAATTTGTTTTAATTCGTCATCATGTAAGTATGAACTAATTATGGATACTCCTTTAGCCTTACTCAAAAGCGTAGCATGATAGCCTC
Source organism: uncultured Bacilli bacterium (assembly GCA_934133195.1). Classification (GTDB taxonomy): domain Bacteria; phylum Bacillota_I; class Bacilli_A; order ML615J-28; family CAG-313; genus UMGS75. The sequence continues at coordinate 9,563 of CAKPAZ010000009.1, forward strand.
GGCGTTGAATGGCAACAGGAAATCTTCGTAAGTAAACATCATCATTTAGTTTAATTCCATGTCTGGCTTGTTCTTTAATGTTTAATAATCCTTCTTCTTTAGTACCATAGCTTGGTGGGATGGTAAATCTTTCCATATTAAATTTATCAAGTTCATATACTTGAGCAGGCATTAAAGTATAAGGATAACAAGCTTTTTGGGTTTTCTTGATGTATTCCGCATATAATCTTACAGCGTTATCCCAGATGGTCTTATCATTACTATCTTTAAAAGTTCTAAGAAGGAAAACAAGACCTACCACCGGAGATTGTTCATGACCTCGATGTTCATAAGTTAACATCTTAGTATGTAACGGATCTTCATAGAAGTATCCTCTAAGGGGAACTTCCCAGTTCTCATAATCTTGTTTTTGACAAGAAACGATGATTTTACCAAATCTTTCACCATCTTGTTGATATTTTTCATCATTAGTAATTTGGTAAAGTAAAGCACATGCGACAGCAGCTGCACCTGATACTTGGGAATCAATGTTAGTTCCCCATCTCTTAGTGTAGATACCATCATTATAGGCTTTAACTCCCGTTTCATAGTCTTTTAAGCCCGTTCTGAAACACCAATCACTATAGATTTTATCAATGTTTTTAAAAGTGATGGCAGCTTGAAGTAAAGCCCCACTCGCAAGAAAGCTTTCAAAAGGACCAACTTCTGAGACATTTCCTAAAACGCCAGTGTTATCTTTTTTTAGTTCATTCTTTCGCCATATACGGTATCCAACAGCGAGAGCTCTTTCACCATTACTAAAGGTGGTTCTAAGTAACCAGTCAATTCCTACTCTTGCTTCTTCTAGTAATCTTTTTCCTAGAGTTTTATCCGTGTCTTTTACTTTTTTATATAGTTCTAAGATAGCTTGAGCCATTTCAGCAGTACATATTTCAAATTGTGAAACATCACCAGCATCATGCCAACCACCAAAGTTTGGTACACTATCACCATTACTGTTTACAGTACGACAATTTAAGTGGCAAGCACTATGAACATTTTCAACATTTTCTCCACATCTTAAAGTTCTTAAGAATTGAAGACTCTTCCAAATTGAACTTTTATAAGGATTTTCACTAATTTCAAAGAGATTAGTTTTTCGATTATCTACTTTTATGTAGTATTCTCCAGGTTTTTCAAATGATGAAAAATCAAGAAGATTAAAGATACCTAAACTTGTTTCTACCTTTTGAACTTTATTTTGATATACTTCTTCATTTTTGGAATTCATCAAAGAAAATACTTCATCAGTTACATTTTGGGTGATGGCAACTTTAGTTGATTTAAGAAAATATCCTACATGACTATATGCAATTCGTTTTTCAGTCATCCAACCTTCAACATAGTCAGCATCAACTTTTTCCGCGTAGACATCTTTGATATAAATCTCAATGTCAGGTAAAGCCTCAGGAGGGGTACCAAATAAGAATGGGGTAATGTTTAAAGTTTTAACATTATCTCTTTTAATATCTTCAACTTCAAACATAATGTCATTCCATTTATTTGGAACAATACTTGGAGCATGAGTTACTCTACATTCATCATTACCAAACGAAAAATGATAATAGAAATTAACAAAGCCAACTGCTTTAATATAGACTTTAGCTCTAATTCGGTTATATTCGCTTAGGTCATGATCATTTAAAGCAATCGAAATCGTACAACTAGGACGAGGATTTAAATCTTCAACATCATCATTTTCAAGTAATTTAATGGCCTTGATTGTAGGATCATATGATAATTCACCAACACCATTTAAAGTTACTTGGTTTAGGTCTGTACCATTCCATAGTTTAATTTTTTTATAAACTTTTTTCTTTTCAAAGCGGTATTCAGCACGATTCTTTTTATCATCTTCTACCATTACGTGAGCATTCTCACTTAGTTTTAACCATTTATCAAGTTTCATTTTAACCTCCGTTATTTTGTTGCGATGACAAGAGGGACAATCATTTCATCAGCTGTTCCCCCTGCATGTGATGCTTTAAAGACAGGGTCTTGTTTTTCATAAGCAATACAATAGTTATCTGTAGCAATCGCAATGTAATCTCCCAAGAAAGGAATAGCTTTTTTCGCATCCGGTCCCAGATATCCACTTTCAAGGAAAGTCTTACGATCATACAAAGCAAAGTATTTACCAAAATATTTATTAAATAGTTCAAGGAATTTTTCATGGTTGTTAACTTTAAACGCTAAAGTTCTTGATTCAATTGAAGGTTTTCTGACTAAACATTCTAAGAAATCAGGATAATCTTTTAGATATAGGTTTTTCGTATCAACAAGGCCATGATCAGCAAGTACAATTAAAGCTGTACTTTCTCCACATTTCTTCATAAATTTATTTAATTCTTGATCTAATTTTTTAATGATTTTCTTTACAATATGGTGTTTAGTACCAAACTCATGGATTTCATAATCTGGTTGATTCCAATAACAATAGGTATAGGTTTCATTTGTTTTATTGGATATTTTAACCATTTCTTCAACCATCTTAGAAAATTTACTAAAGCCATTTTCTTTAAAGTTAGGGTATAGTTCACGACATTCAACATTTTTAAAAGAGTAATAGAAAGGATTATATCCAAGATATGTATCTGCGACATTAATAGTTAATCTTTCTCCTGTATAGAAGTTAACATTCTTGAACAATGCAATATCTTGTTTAAAATCATCAAAGTATTGATGCCAACCGAGCCATCCGGTTTCGCCGGGAGCTTTACCTGATAGGAGGGAAGTGGTTGCGGCAACGGTAGTTGGGGGAAATACTGATGTAATATAGTCAATACTATTCTTGATAATAAAGCTATTTTGATCAAGATGTTGTTCAACAAGATTTTTTCCAAGGCCATCTAAAACTACTAAAAAGACATGCTTTTTATCTTTTATTTGATTATAGATTAAATCATTTACTTCATACTTTGATTCAACATTATATTTAGCCATAATAGCTGATGTTACATTTAAAATACAATTGTTAAAATTAGGTTTCATAAATCCTCCTTATTAGAAGAAAAAGACATTTAATCAATGACTAAATATCTTGTTCTCTAACCCATTTTATATAAAGTTTAATGTTTTGATTTGGCATTTCGTCAAATTCAAGGGGTAACATGAATTCTTCATCACGGTACAATCCTTCAATTCTGCAGCCTTGTCTTGTTGGTAGTTCCATTTTTTCTAAGAACTTTTCACCTTTTTTGAACTTATAGGTGCCAATTAAAATATTGTCACTAAATAAGCGTACACGATACTTTAATGTTAAAGCGTAAATTAATAATGCTATCCAAGGAATACATAAGATGGCAATAATAATGATAACACCAACATAAAAAGATTTTGGGGGATCAAATTCTTGTCTTGGAAGGTCTTCTAAAAATAAAAATAATTTATCCATATTTTTTCTCCTATCTATAATTTGTTATATCATATAGTTTATTTTGAATTTTTACCTTAGTTGTTTTTCTTTTAGCCATATCTAAAACGGGGATTACCTTTTTATATAATTCTTCTAGTGAATCTTCAATTTCTTTGGTATGGACTTTATGATATAAGTATTCATATTGTTTAATGGTTATTAAATAAATTTTTACGGCTTGATGCTTTTTGTTAACATTAACTAAAGATCCCGCATAATAATTTAACAGTAAAGCATAGTCTTCTAAATCTTGAATATTTTTAGTTGCTTTATAATATTTTTTACTAAATTTTACTCCATTTTTTACTTGTTTAATAGTTTGTTTATCAGTTTTAATTTCATTACATCTCGCAACATCTAAGGTTAATTTTACAATGTTACGTTTTTTTAGAAGTGTTAAGTCTTTATCCTCTAGATAATTTACTAAAGCATATTGATAATAAACCTTTGAAGTAATGATATATTCAACATTGTTTTCTCTTTCATACATTTTTTCATTGGTTTCTGCGTGAAGAATGTATGATGTACATAGTAGGTTTTTATCTTCTTCACTTAATGTTTGTTTATATATCTCATTTGCATCATCTACCAGACTTTGGGTGATGTTGAAGGCATACTTAATACGATTAGTTTTTAGATAGTTTTCTACTTTATCCAAGTTTAAACGGAGTGTGGATCTTTTTGAATCTAAATCTTCATTTATATTATTCATCCCTTACACCTCATATTTATTATACCATATTAGAGGTAAATTTGAAAGAAAAAGGATAAACTTTATAAAAAAGCACCCCTTTCTTGTATTATACCACACTTTTAGTGTGTCCAAGAAATGGGGTGCATTTCAAATTTAGTGATGCTTTAATTATTACTTTTTATGTACGATGTGTTGCCACTTAGTATTTGCGAGTAGTTCATCTTTAGTAACATTTGATTTTACTTTATAGATGTGCTTAGAACCACGGGCTACAAGTTCATTGGATAAAGTTTTACCAAGGGCATCAAAGATTGATGATACTTGTGTGTAGTCAAAAGGCATACAAGAGAAAATATCCGCATAAAGTTTTTTTGTTTGATATTCATAATGTAAAGCTATATGACTTTGTGCAATAACGATGATACCAGATAGATAGTGAGGATCTGTTGATGTACTTTTCATAATTGATGGTCTTGTAATTGGATCCATATTAATATCATAGGCAGTTTTTTCTAAGAAATCAAACATTTGTTCCATAGTTGGAGCTTTATCCATTTGGATTTCTGCCATTAAGTGTGGACCAAAATCAGATGCTGGATCATATGGTAATACATTGAAAGTTCCGGTTTTTCTTGTGACAGTATTAAAGAATGATTTAGATTCATCAAAAGATAATTCTTTCATAAAGAAGTTATATAGTTTCTTTTCATCAAAATCTTTTGTTGTAAAGCAATCAATAAAATAACATTCACGAATAGGGAAAGTATGAATAGTAAGATGTCCACCTTCTAGTAAGATGTAGGCACTAATACCAATATCTTCTCTTACCTTTCCATAATAATAAGGAATGATTGCAGGGGGACAGATAGGATCTAACCCTAAAGTAAATACGGCTTCTGTTAATACTTGGTTAATAAGTTTCATATCATCTAGTTGGTGTTCATTTGCACCATAACAATCAATCATTGAATGTTTCATTTTCTTACCTCTTTGTTTTGTAAAATTTCAAATATTTCTAGTAATGTTTTTAATCCTAACCATGATGTAATATCATTATTATCTAGTTTTGGTGATATTTCAACAAGGTCCATTCCCCATATTGGAAGATATGTAAATAGATTACGAACAAACTTCATTAATTCATAACTATTTAAGCCAAAGGCTTCTGGAGTTCCCGTTCCTGGTGCAAACGATGGGTCGTTCGCATCAATATCATATGATAGATAAATAGCATATTTATTATTTTGATATTTATTAACTAATTCTTTTAATACTTGTTCATAGCCATGCTCATTTAGATAGCTTGCATTATATACTTTTAATTCTGGATGTTGATTTAGATAGATTACTTCTTGTTCTTCATATCCACGAATACCAATTAACGTAATGTTTTCTGGTAAATAGCCATTATCAATAGCTCTCATATTTGGACATGCATGAGAATATGAACTATTGTTGTAAAAATCACAGATGTCAGGGTGAGCATCAATATGAATTATTACAGGGATTTTATTGTGTTTCGTTGCATAATCTTTAAATGCTTTTTCAAGTGAGATTGAAATAGAGTGATCACCACCAATGAAAAGAGGGAACAAATTGTAATTAAATACTTCTTCTGCTTTCTTTTCTAGAAGTTGGTAGTAATTATCTTGGGATTCTAAATCACCTAAATCAAAGATTTTACATTTTTGAACATCTTTTCCATCCATTGTAAAAGGAGGTAGAAAAGCTGATAGTTCACGCATTCTTGATGGAGCAAGACTTGCACCACCACCACATGAGCATCCTAAATCATAAGGAACACCAAGTAGGACTACTTTAGCTTCTTTTATATCATTTGTTAATAATCCACGAAAATATTCTTTCATATAAACCTCGATTTTTTAAAAATACCTAGTTATGATACCATTTTTAAAGTAAAATAGCAAGGGTTTTATTCTATTATTTTTCCAATAAATCTATTTTTTCTACATGTTTATTTTTTATGACATTTATTACTTCTAAAATTAACGAAATCGTAAGCGGAATTAATAATATCAAATAAAACAAAATGTAATTTTGAGCATTTTCTATTAGCTTTCCTAATAGGTTATTACCAATAAAAATTAGAACTGATGAAAGTAATGTCATTAACATAATTCCTTTAGTTGCCATGTTTATCCCGACAATTTTTGTAATTGACTTAAATGAGGTGTAAAGAATAATCGCATAAGCAACCCCCCTTGCCCCCGCAAGAACAATGACTAAATATAGATTTAAGTAAAGTCCATTACAAAGAAAACGTACAATCAAAACAATACAAGCACACGCTAATAGCGTAAAGTTGGAAATTTTAGGTTTTATCTTACTAAATATAAATAATAAAACAATTTCTACAATTACAAAATATGAATAGATGATACCATATTGAAAGGAAGTTATTCCTCTTGATTCTAAATAGATAGAAAAGAAATTATCTCCAATATTCATACTACTATATAATAGTACATAAGGAATAACAAACAACCAATATTTTTTATTTCTCGTAACTTCTTTTATTTTGACCGTTTTTTCTTCATTTGATGCGTCAATTGGTTTAATTATAAAATAAATTAATCCAGCTAAAATAAATAATATTGTTGAAAAAATAAAACAGCCTTTAAATGAAATCCATTTTATCAGTACCCCACCAAGGGTTGTACCAATGACATAAGCAATTGAACCAAACATTCTAATACTAGAATATTCAATATTATTTTTACTAGAAAATACTGAGATTAAAGAATCCATCAAACCATAATGGCAAGTACCAAATAACGCAATCAAAGTAGTCAAAACAATAATTACATAATAATTTGATGTAAAGCTAATACAAGTAATAAAGATAGCTTCTAGAATTCCCATAACAGTTAAAACATTTTTGGTAATCTTAAAGTTCTTACAAATCATTGAATAAAGCGGATTCGTTAAAATCCCAATTAAGGGAGCAATCGAGATTAGGAAACCAATTTCTCCTTCTATTAAACCTTGGTTTTTTAAAAATAATGCGAAAAAAGGATAATATAAAGAATCACCCAAATAACGTATAAATGCTAATAACTTATATTTTAAATGTTCATTCATTTTCTTCACCTATAAAAACAATTTATTATATCATTTTAGAATAAAAAGAAAAAGAAAAAAGAATAAAATTATTAAAAAAAGTTTAGTATTCAATTGATACTAAACTTTATGATTAATTGTATTGTGAGAAATACATATGAGCATAGAAACCATTCTTAGAAAGGAGTTCTTGATGTTTTCCTTTTTCAATGATGTTACCATCTTTAACTACTAAGATTAAGTCAGCGTTTTTGATGGTAGATAGACGATGAGCAATAATAAAACATGTCTTATTTTTCATTAGAATTTTCATAGCATCTTGGATTTCTACTTCTGTTTTTGTATCTACATTTGAGGTTGCTTCATCAAGAATTAACATTTTCGCATCCAATAACATCGCTCTAGCGATTGTTAGTAATTGTTTTTGACCTTTTGAGATGTTAATTCCATCTTCTGAAAGGATTGTGTCGTAACCATCCGGAAGGCTCATTATAAAGTTATGAATATGAGCAGCTTTTGCGGCGAGGATTACTTCTTCTTTGGTCGCATCTTCTTTTCCATAAGCAATATTTTCATAAATAGTTCCTTGGAATAACCATGTATCTTGAAGAACCATGGCATAAGATTTCCTTAAACTACCTCTTGATATTTCATATATTGAATGATTGTCCAAGCGAATAATTCCTTCATTAACATCGTAAAATCTCATAAGTAGATTTACAATTGTGGTTTTTCCTGCTCCCGTTGGACCAACGATTGCGATCGTCTTTCCAGGGGTTACTTCAATATTTAAGTTCTTGATAATTGGGGTTTCATTATATCCAAAAGAAACATTTTCAAATTCAATTTTTCCATCTACTTCATCTAAGATTAGAGGATTATCGACAGTATCAGTTTCTTCATTTTCTTCAAGAATACTAAAGACTCTTTCAGCAGCCGCTAAGGCAGATTGAATATCCGTAAAGATGTTAGCGACTTCATTAATTGGGCCAGAGAACTTTCTTGAATAAAGAACAAATGATGAAATTTCTTTTAGGCCAAGTTTACCTAAGATAAATAAAATTGAGCCAAACATACAAACAAGAGATAACGATAAATTGTTAACAAAGTTTACTCCTGGTCCTGTAAAACTAGAATAATACTCCGCTTTATAAGCTAGTTCAGCTGCTTCATTATTATAGATACAAAAACTATCTATTGTATTTTTTTCTTGTCCATAGGCCTTAATGGTTTTATTTCCTGTTATCATTTCTTCAACATAACCATTTAAAATACCTAAAGATTCCGAACGTTTCTTGAATAGTTTGTGAGTTTTCTTTAACATTAATCTTGTAAATAATAACGAAACTGGAATAGTTATAACAAATACCAAAACAAGAATTGGAGATATTATAATCATCATAACAAGAGAACCAATAACGGTAATTATTGAGGTTATAATACTTATAACATCGCTTGATAATGAAGTATTTAAAGTATCAATGTCATAAGACATTTTACTAATAATATCACCAGTTAGATTTTTATCAAAATACGATACTGGTAAAACTAATAAATGCTCATAGCAGTCTTTTCTTAATTTAAAGACTAATTTTTTACTTATCTTAATCATCAGAATAGAAATGATAAAACTAAGAAGGGAGGATAAGCCATAGAAAAATAGTAACAATATTACATATTTGTATAGTTCTTTAAAGTCAACTAAACCTTTTCCTTTTTCAATTACACCAATCGCATAACCAGAAATTAAAGGACCAACTAAGCTAAATAGATTGCTTAAGATGGTTAAAATAATTGTTACAATAAACCAACCTTTAAAGTGATATAGGTAATTACCTAATTTTTTTAAAGTAAGTTTACGGTTTTTTGGCTTATTGAATGTTCTATTTTGCATGTTACGGCGATTATTCATTTACATCACCCCCCATTTGAATATCATAGATTTCCTTATAAAGGGGAACTGTTTTTAAGAGGGTTTCATGATTGCCAATTCCTACTTCTTCTCCATCACTTAATACTAAGATTTGTTCACAATAACTTACAGAGCTAACTCTTTGAGTTACAATTATTGAAGTTGTATTATTTAGATTTTCTCTGATTTCCTTTCTTAAGGCTGCATCAGTTTTGTAATCTAATGCTGATGAAGCATCATCTAAGATCAAAATCTGAGGTTTGGAGATGACTGCTCTAGCGATTAAAATTCTTTGACGTTGTCCTCCTGATACATTAGTACCTTTTGAACTTAATTCTTTATTTAACCCTTCCGGAATTTTATCGATAAATTCTTTAGCTTGTGATATTTTAATAGCTTTTTCAATTTCTTCATCGGTAAAATTTCTTCCAAAGCAGATGTTTTCTTTAATTGACTTTGAAAAAATAGTATCATTTTGGAAAACAACTCCAAACATAGTTTTTAGTTCTTCAAGAGGAATACTTTTAATATTTCTTCCATCGATTAAGATTTCACCTTCTGTCACATCGTAAAATCTCATTAACAATTTAATTAATGTCGTTTTACCACTTCCGGTTGCTCCGATGACTCCAAGGCTTTCACCATGTTTTAGTTTAAAATTGATTTTATTTACATTATTGACTATTCCATTATAGGAAAAAGAAACATTTCTAAATTCAATATGATAAGGGGAAGCAACTCTTTCTGATTCTTCAAGTAGTAAATCTTGTTTCAATCTAAAGACATAGTCGATTCTTTTTCCCGAGGCAATGGCTTTAGTTAAAATAAGAAATACTCTTGTAATAGATAGCATTGCGTTTAAAATGATGGTAAAGTAGGTTGTAAAGGCTAAAACTTTACCAGGAAGAATATATCCATAATTTACGCGATAGGCACCTACAACAATTACTCCTACTAATCCAAAGTTTAATAAAGCTGTAGTTATCGGATTAATTTTTGCCATTTCAATTCCGGATTTTAATTCATAATCTATTAGTTTTTTATTTACTTTTTCAAATTTGTTTTTTTCATATTCTTCTTTTGATAAAGCTTTGATTACTCTAATTCCGGTTGCACTCTCACGGATTGATTTTACAACATCATCGACACTTTCTTGAACTTTTGAAAAAAGAGGAATTCCTACTTTAGAAGTACCATAAATGGTAATAATTATAAGTGGTAAAAGGGCAATTAATACTAGAGTCATTACGGGATCTAAAATTACAGTCATTATGAGACCACCAATAAAAAGAATGGGAGCTCTAGTACCTAGACGTTGCATTAGACCTGTAACATGATGAATGTTATAAGTGTCACTGGTCATTCTTGACACTAAAGATGGAATTGTTACCTCATCTAATTGTGATGCACTTAAGCTTTGGATTTTTTCAAATAAATCTTTTCTTAAATCAATGGTTACCAGTTCCGCAACCTTTGAAGCTAATTGATTGGCAACTACGGTTGCGAGAAAACCAACTAAGGCACAACCAATCATTAAGATACCATATAATATAACCATCTTTAATTCTTTGGTTGGTACTATATCATCAATAATATAAGCTAAAATATAAGGTAGGACTAAATCCATAATCGTACCAATTAATTTAATCACACTTCCACCAAGAATTCTTACACGATATTTCTTGATATAGTTAATGGTTTTTTTCTCATATTCATTTCCAAGGGAGGCTTTTTTGTTTGGTGGGAAACATAATATTAATGATAATACAAAAATAATTGAAATGATTATACCCATTATTAACATATTTTTACCTCCTTTATTTAACTATTATATTATATTAATTTTTGTTAATTTTGTAAATTAAAAAACTTATAAAAACTTTTTCATTAAAATTGGGTTTTAAAAAGATAAAAGTCTTGATATTGGTATCTATCAAGACCTTTTTATTAGATTATAAGTTTTTATACTTCTTCCTTATTATATAGTAAGCTTAAGAACTGATGAGAATCATTCTTCAGCAGCATAAACCATTCATCCGCTTGGAGAAGGGAATTTTGAACAATAAAGTTATAGAAATCATTATCTAGTTGGTACATTGATAAAGTTATGTTGGTATTTCTTTTTTTGATAAGAAATAGCAATAATAACTTTCCATACTTGTAAGAACAAGAAAAATTGTAATCTAATTCATCTATTGAGTAAATTTCATCATCACAAATAAACATATTATTTTCATTGAGAATATGACGATTTACTAAATTTTGGTTTGTTGTTTCTTTTTGTTGTTCATAGAACTCATTTTTTAAGTTTTCTTCTTCTATTGTTATTACTCTTTTTATTATGTTTTTTCGAATTATAAGAATTACAATTCCTGCTATTACAATTAAACCACTAGTAAGAAAGTTTATAATCATCATTGGAAGAATAAAAATATTACGAACAATAAGGTTAGTAATAATAAGTATTACTCCTAAAATGATTGATGTGATTACATAGGGAATAAATAAATGATAATAGTAATCATAAACTAAATGTGGCATAATAGCTTTATTTAGTTGTTTATTTTTGTTCATTTTTTAAGATACTTCTTAAATACTTTTCAAGATAATCTGTTATCATCATAAAACCAAGGTCTGTGGGATGACAACCATCAACGGTTGCTTCCGTAGTGTATTTGCCAAGTAATTTATGGCCATCAAGAAAATAAATATGTGAATCTTCTTTTTGATGTTTTTTAACAATACTTCTTTGAAAAGCAAGTGATTTTTTTTGAGCATTGGAAGAAGAAATAAAGTGAGTTTCAACTGACATTCTTATTTTACTAAGTACAAGAATGGGAACCGTTGGGTATTTTTCTCGAATAATATTGATGAAATTATCAAGGGTGTCTTGTAACATTGGAAGGGTAGCGTTGGCTTCATAATCTAAGATGAACATTTTAACATCTTTGATGGAAGCAAGTATTTCAGCAACTTCTTTTTGGCCTCTTCCATTACCGGAAAAACCAAAGTTAAGTATTTCATAATTCATTCTTCTAGAAAGGGCATTAGTATAACTAATACCTGGACGTGATGCACAACCACCTTGAGTAATCGAGGTTCCATAACATACGATTTTACCATTATTAAATAAAGTAGGATCACCATTGATGGTAGCATCTTCATCTACACCAATTTCAATATTTTCTACTGCAGCATATAGTGGTAAATTAATTAAATATAAACGTTGTTTCTTTTCAATGTTTGAAAAGTATGTAAATTCATAATCTTTGTTTAAAATGTTATAAGAGCTAGTACGATAAAAAGTTAAAGTGTTGAAGGAATCTCCCATATATAGATCACAACCACCTTGACCAGTGAAAGCCATATGAGCCATATTAAAGGTATGTCCTAATTGAACTTTTATTTTTAAAGTTGAGGTATTAGACCAAAAAGCAATCATTCCTCCACTTGGTTGTTCTACTAAGTACCATAATCCTTCAGCGAGATTTTTAATCATTTCATCTGTTTCCTTAGGAAAACGGACAAATCTTTTATCTTCTTTGAACCAGTTTAAACCATAGACAGTAACATCCGTTGATGTTTTAGGATTAACATATTTTAAAACATTTGTTGTTTCTTTATTTTCAAAGTTTTTATCTATTTTTTTAATATCTGGCATAATGATATTCCTGCTATTTTCTAGTATAGATTACTTGATGATGCGTGATATCTTTCATTTGATGGCCAAATACACGTTGAATTTCTTCTTTTTTACTTTCTAGAGTGTATGAAGATGAGAAAACTGTATCATATTCATTTTCCAAATTCCATGCTATTTCATCCCATGGAGTTGAGAAATAATCTTCATTGATTTCAACATCCCAGTTATCAATGTATGTATACATCAAGAAGAAACGATATAGTTTAGTCTTATTATCGATACGACCCCATTTTTCTTCAAATTCTTCAAATTGCCATGGAGCAACTTTTTTGGCTATTCTTTCTCTTGTTGGAGCGTCGATTGGTTCAGCTCCCATAATTGGAGCTTTCATATCACGAATAACAATAGTATCAAATAATTTCATTTCTTTAAAGATTTGTTCATAATATTCTGGCTTAATTTCATGCCAAACACTACTAAAAATAATTAATGATTTTTTTGGAGTTTCTTTTGTCATTTTACGGATATCATCAAAGTTTGAAGTAAAGACAATTTCTGGTGATATTCTTTGAGCAATTTCAATTATTTCATTATTGTTATCAAAACCAACAAGGGTAGTTTCTTCTTTATTAATTACTGGTTCAATACGACGTAGTAATCTTCCATTAGCACATCCAAATTCAACAATTAATGAGTATTCATTAATATCTAGATGTTTAAGAAAGAATAATTTATCTTGCATACTATTTTCTAATTGTTTAATATAACTATTTAAATTTTTCATTTTTCCTTTCTCCTTTTAAATCCTAAATTTTCCTCTTTTATTATTATATCATAGTTGAAATATCCCTTCAAATTATCAGCACTGATTTAATAATAAATTAAAGATCTTTTTTGGTTTAATTTTAAAAAATTTTTTACTAATTAAATAGTGGTTAACTTTTTTCTCTGTATTACAAAAATAATTGTAATGTAGAGACTTTTTTTAACCGTTTGTACTTTTAAAATTAATGTTCATACCCCATTATCAAACAAATAAAAAACGATACTAGGCAAATCATCTTGTTTGTCTAATATCGCTTATTTAATATTCTAATTATTTTTGTTTTAAATGCAATAATGTAATGGTTTCTACATGTGATGTTTGAGGAAACATATCAACCGGTTGCACTGTTTTGATGGTGTAATCATTTATCAAGTATTTTAAATCCTCTACTTGGGTTACAGGATTACATGACACATAGACAATTCTTTTTGGTTTAATCATTAAGACCGCTTTTAAAAATTCAGGTGTTGACCCACTTCTTGGAGGATCCATGATTAAGACATCTAGGTGTTCTTTACTTCTTGCCATATTAACAATAAATGGAGTAGCATCAAAACAAAAGAAACTAATGTTTTTAATGTCATTTAGTAAAGCATTTTTATTAGCGTTCATTACCGCGTCTTTTACTAATTCTACACCTATTACTTTTTTAGCATTTGGGGAAAGGAGAATACCGATTGTACCTACCCCACAGTAAGCATCTAGGACTACTTCATCTTTTTGAATATTTGCGAGGTTAATTACTTTTTGATATAGTTTTTCCGTTTGTTCATGGTTGATTTGATAAAATGACTTGGATGTTATCTTGAAGGTTTTTCCAAGAAGGACATCTTTGATATAACCTTTTCCGTATAAAGTATATTCTTTATCCCCAAGGACAGCACTTGTTTTTCTGGAATTAACATTTTGAATTACGGTTGTTATTTTATTGCATCTCGAAACTAAGGCTTTAGTGAAGTTAGATTTTCCTGGGAAGTTATCACTGCCAGTAACTAGTACTACTAAGACTTCATTTAAGGTTGAAGTTTTAATTAAAACATGTCTTATTAAACCAGTTTTACGGTCTTCATCGTAGGCACTAATTCTAAACTTGGTCATTAACTCTTTAATAGTAGCAATAATTTTATTACAGTATTCATTTTGTAAATAGCAATCATCAAAATTAATTACATCGTGAGTTCCTTCTTCATAAAAGCCACTTACAAGTTTTCCTTTTTGAAATTTAAATACCATTTGACTCTTATTACGGTAATGATAGGGATTAGACATTCCCATCGTTGGCTCTACTTTTACCCTATACGGAGCATAAAGATTTTCAATTAATTTGGTTTTTAAATTTAGTTGTTCGGTATACTCAAGATGTTGAAGGGAACAACCACCACATTTAAGATAGACCGGACATATTGGCTTTACACGATGGTTTGAAGGTGTTATAATTTGAATTTTTGTTACATGTTCATTTTCTTTTGAACCTTCAGTTTCAATGTTTACTGTTTCACCAATAATTGTATTATCTAAGGCTATTTCTTTTTTATTTAAAGTGACACAACCTTTTAAGGAAGTGTCAACTTTTTTTATTATTAACTCTTTATATTTTCCCATAATTATTCCTTTGTAAGTCTTAATTCACGCATTACATCGATAGCTTGAACATACTGAATTACGGTTGCATCATCATGTAGTGATCTAAACTCGAAGGTTCCTTCACTATCAGGGATGTCAATTCTTGTACCTACATCAAAAGGAAGTTGAATTAAGGAGTTAAGTGCAAACTCTTTATGAACTACTTCATTATTGATAGTTCCATCATAATAGAATGCATCTTTCGTTAGAACTAGGGTTCCTTCTCCGACTTCTTCTAAAACATATTCTTCTTTAATGTTTCTCTTTAATTTAAAGTTAGCTTCAATTTTAAAAGTTCCATCAATGATTTGACGCTTAATTAATTCTTTTTCATAACTGTACCAAAGTGATTCATCTTCAAATATTATTGAATCATTGGTTCCTGGTTCTAAGAAACCATATTTGTTCATTCTAACTGCGTTTCCACATTTTTGACATGTCATAATGTTTCCACTTGATTTAAAGGTATGATAGGATTTACACTTAGGACAATAGTAGATAATTTTTTCAAGGCCTTCGATTAAAGCTTTTCCTTTAATCTTGTGAGGATGCTCTTTTTGAAGAGCACGGTCGCTTACATTAATTGAAGCCGTTATCTTTTGGTAGATTTCCTCATCATTTAATTCTTCTAAGTCTTCTTTATTTAAGACTTTAACAAATTCCGTTTTAATTGGGTAATTTCTTTTTACCTTATGCCATTTAGGATAAGCAAGATATCCTCCATATGTTCTAAGAGCATACACATCAACTTTGCAGAACTTAACAAGTTTAACTATTGCAGGATCAATATATGGCATTTCTCCATGAACAGTAATTTGACCTGCTGGTGCAAGAGCGACAACAGACTTTGCTTCGACGGCTTTTTTAATATTTTTAATGGATAAAAGGTCAGATTTAAACTGATCACGTGGGATGGCGTGAACAAGAGTTAAAACCTTTCTTAAAGTTTTATTAAAATAAAAGTGTTTAGTAATAACATAATTAACACGCGTATAATTGAAAGATGCGGTACTAAAAAAGTGATCTTTATTAGAGGCATGATTATATATTACAATACAACCTTGTTTTTTATTTCTTTTCTTAAAGGCTTTTCGATTATACTTAATATGGTGTTTAAACCATAAGAATACTTTAGAACAAAATGTATAAAAACCCCATATAAAAGGATTGGCTTTAAACTTTGTTTTCTTTTTATCTTTCATTTTATCACCTTCTTATATTATTATACCAAATTAAGTTAGTTTTGTCATTTAAATTAATTATATATAAATAGGAAAAATCCAGCATTTTAGCTGGATTAAATAGTATTTCCTTCAAATTGAGTTTTATATAGATGATAGTAGATACCTTCTTTTTGTAATAACTCTTCATGATTACCTATTTCAACGATTCTTCCATGATCGATAACAACGATTTTATCCGCATCACGAACAGTTGAAAGACGGTGAGCTATAATTAAGGAAGTACGTTTATGCATTAGTTTTACAAGACCATCTTGGATGTTTTTCTCAGTTCTAGTGTCAACATTTGAGGTTGCTTCATCAAGGATTAGAATCTTTGGATCTGCAAGGATGGCTCTCGCAATTGATAAAAGTTGTCGTTGACCACCACTAAGGTTACTTCCTCCTTCTGATAACATTGAATTATAACCATCGCTCATTTTTTCAATGAATAAACTAGAGTTACTCATGACAGCCGCACGATAGATGTCTTCATCACTTGCGTTTAAGCGGCCATATTCTATGTTTTTCTTAATTGTATCTTTGAAAAGAACTGTATCTTGAAGAACTATCGCAATAAGTTTTCTTAGTTCGTGCTTTTCAATTTCATTGATGTTGATGCCACCTACTTTAATTTGGCCACTATCAATATCATAGAAACGCATTAATAAGTTTACAACAGTGGTTTTTCCCGATCCTGTTGCACCGACAAGCGCAATCTTTTCTCCAGGATTTACGGTTAATGAGAAATCTTTTAACACTTGTTCACCTTCAACATAAGAGAAGTTTACATGTTCAAATTCAATTGGTTTTGTTAAATCAAGTTCAGTTTCAAGTACTTTACCTTCATTTACTTCTTCGTTTGTATCAAGAATATCAAATACTCTTTCTGCCGCAGCCACACTTGTTAAAATTTGAGTGTAAAGGTTAGCAATCGTATTGATAGGTCTTGAGAATTGTCTAGATAATGAAGCAAAGGTAATGATCGCCCCAACTTCAAGATTGTTGATACCTTTAGTTACAAATAAGGCACCAAAAGCAACAACTAGTAAATAACCAAGGTTATTGATAATATTCATTAGAGGTCCCATAACTCCACCAAAGATTTCAGCTTTAATGCCATATTTTCTTAGGGCTCTACTGATACCATTGAATTCTTCTTCAACCGTTTCTTCCATACCAAATCCTTTAACTGTTTTATGTCCAACAACCATTTCTTCTACTTGAGCATTGATTTCACCAATTAAAGAACGTTGAATTCTAAAGAATTTTCGCATATATTTAGATAATACTTTAGTCACAAGAACAGTTAAACCTAGAGTTGATAAAGTAATTAGGGTTAGTAAAGGACTATAAATAAGCATGATGATGAAAGCACCAATGACCGTAATGACACCAGAGATAAGAGATGTTAATGATTGTGAGATAGTATTAGAAATGCTTTCTACATCGTTAGTTACTCTACTCATAATATCACCATGTTGATTGTTATCAAAATATGATACTGGTAAATAGATCATATGATTAAAGACATCTTTTCGCATTTTCTTAATCATATTTTGAGAAAGGTAGGCTGAAATTAAGCTGGTGATAAATTCAAGAAGTGATGTTAAAACATAAACACTAAATAGAATAATTAAAGTTAACATTAATTTTTTTAGGTTTTTATCGTTTATGTTATTTATCGCATTACCTTGAAGAATTGGACCTAAAAGGGAAAGTAATGTAGATATTATTACCACAATAAGTAAGGTAATTAAATAAGTTTTATTTGTACCGATATAATTAAATACACGTTTTATAGTTTTACCAAAATTTTTAGGTTTTTCTTTGAATTGTAAGGCACCAGGTCCATGAGGTCTTCCGCCTCCTCTTCCTCCACGTGCAAAGATTTCTTTTTCGGTAAGTTTAGCATATTTTCCAAATACAAGATTTTCTTCTTTAGGAGCTTTTTTCTCCTTATGGTCTTTTATCCATTTTGATTTTTTGATTAAAGATTTTGTAATAATTATGGAAAATAATATGATGAAAGGAAGAACTGTACAAATTAATAATAAATAAATCATTATGCATTTTCCTCCTCTTGTTTTAATTGTGAATTATAAATATCTTGATAGATTGGTGATGTTTGTAATAATTCATCATTAGTTCCGATTGCTGAAACCTTACCATTATCTAAGACTAAGATTTTAGTAGCACCTTTGGCTGAGGCAACACGTTGAGCAATCAGTAAGATTGTAGTATTTTTAAGATTTTCTCTTAAAGCTTTGTAAAGAAGTGCTTCAGTTTTTAAATCAAGGGCACTTGTTGCATCATCAAAAATTAAGATTTGAGGTTTTTTAAGAATTGCTCTCGCAATCGCAATACGTTGTTTTTGACCTCCTGATAAAGATGAACCTTTTTCCCCAATGATTGTATCATAGCCATCGGTAAAGCCTTTAATGAAACTATCAGCTTGAGCGATTTCACAGGCTTTTACGACTTCTTCATGAGTAGCATTTAGATTTCCCCATTTAACGTTTTCTTCAATTGTACCCGTGAAAAGTTCTGTTTTTTGAAAAACAATACCGATATTTTTTCTTAATGACTTGATAGTAAAGTCTTTAATGTTTTCACCATCTAATAAGATTTCACCATCAGTTGTATCATAAAAGCGAGGAATTAAGTTAACCATTGAGGTTTTTCCAGAACCTGTTGCACCTAAAATAGCAAGAGTTTCTCCAGGTTCAATATCAACGTTTATTTTTTGTAAAACATCTAAGGCAGTATTTGGATAAGCAAAGGATACTTCTTTGAAAGTTATGTGACCTAATGTTTTATTTAATTCTTTAGTTCCATCAACAATTGGATTAACCGAATCAAGGACTTCATTTACACGTTTGATGCTAGCTGAAGCTCTTGTTATTGTTTGGAACATCATACCAAGCATCGTTAAAGACATTAAGATTTGACTAATATAAGTAATTGATGCCATAACATCACCAACTTTTAATCCATTATCTAGAATAACGTTTCTACCTCCAATGTAGATAACCACAATAACAGTTAGGTTCATAACAATCATTAGGATTGGTGAAAGATAAGCTAAGATTTTTTGAACCTTTAGGTTGGTATTACATAAGTTTACATTAGCATTATCAAATCTTTCTTTTTCGAATTCTTCACGATTATATGCCTTTACTACTCTACTTCCACCGACATCTTCTTGAACGATGGAATTTACATCATCTAGTTTTAGTTGAACCTTTAAAAATAAAGGTGAAACTTTCCATATAAAGATAATGATAAAGACTAATTCAATAGGAAGGGTAATTAATAGAAGATAACCAAAACTTGGATAAATTACTAATAGGAAGATAATACCACCAATAAATTGAATAAGGGTTCTAATCAACATTCTTACTGACATTGAGATTAAGTTTTTAATCATATCAATATCATTTGTAATTCTTGTAACTAAAGATCCTGTAGAAAATGCATCAGTTTGTTGGAAAGATAAATCCATAATCTTTTTAAAGGCATCTCTTCTTAAGTCATCAGCGAAACCTTGAGAGGCTGCAGAAGCAAAAACCGCTGATAAGAATCCACATAAACCACCAACGGCCGTTAAGCCAAGCATTAAAAGGCCAGTCGTTAGAATTATATTATTTTTACCTTCACCAAGACCGACATTAATAATCTCTGACATTAATTTTGGTTGGTATAAATCCATCAGTACTTCTCCGACCATTGTTAGGGGAGCGAGTAATGCTAAAAACCAATAAGGTTTTAAGTATCTTAGTATTTTCATTTTATTCACCAAACTCTTGACTCATTACATCGATTAACTTTGTCAAGGTCCTTTCTAAATCATTTAATTCATCATGACTAAATTTGTTTAAGACTTGATTTTCAAGTTCTTTAATGATTACTCTCATCTCATCATCATAGGCGCGACCTTTTTCTGTAAGATATACTAAAATTTGTCTTGCGTCATGAGGGTCTTGTTTTCTTACCACTAGTTGTTCTTGTTCCATCTTTTGGAGGGTTAAGCTGATAGTTGGTGCTTTTAATCTTGTTAGTTTTACAAGTTCTAGTTGGGTTAGACCATCTTTTCTAATAAGATTGAAAATGATGGGATGATAACATTTACATATATTATTTTCTTCACTCTTTTTTCTAATTTGGTTAACAAATAGTTTGTTACAATCACCTATTAACATGAGTACATTCTTTTTATTTTCCATACTTCCTCCTTAATTAGTTTTAAAACTAATTAATTATACATCTTTTTTTAAGAAAAAGCAAAAAAAAAGAAAAGTTTTTTTACTTTTCTTCTTTTTCATTGTTATTGAATTTCACTTTCAAAAAAATAATCAGATGGAAGTTTTACATACTTATTATCAATGTTTTTAATATATAAATTTTCACCAACATAATATAGAGGTAAACTTAAATTAATACCATCATATTTTTTTACTCTTAAGTCAATGATGATTGTTTTGTATTCACTAGGTAATGTATCAAGATTTGATGAATCATCATAGTAATCAAGAACTTTATAGCTATAACCTCTATCTTTATATAAAACATTATAATCAGTAATTTCATCTAAAGTAGGAAGTTTTAAATCACTTCTAACAAATAGTTTTGATCTTTCACCATTTGTTTTTACAAGTTGAAGATATTTAATGTTATCTCCACTATTACTTAAAATTTTATATTCATTTTTATTTAAGACACAGGTATCCATAACTTGTGAAAAGCCATTTAGATGCCAATCTTCTTCAATTGAT
Organism: uncultured Bacilli bacterium; assembly: GCA_934133195.1. Taxonomy (GTDB): domain Bacteria; phylum Bacillota_I; class Bacilli_A; order ML615J-28; family CAG-313; genus UMGS75. The sequence continues at coordinate 30,791 of CAKPAZ010000009.1, forward strand.
TTGTATTTTTTGCCATCACTTAAAATGATGTATCCTTCTTTTTCATTGTATTCATATTTATCTGATGTTTTAGTACAAGCAGTAAATGACAATGAAAAGATTGCGATTAACACTACAAGTAGTGTAGATTTTAGTTTCATAACGTTCCTCCTAATTTGATTTTAATAGTCATACGCATATATAACAATTAAAGAGGACATTTTTACAATATTTTTTTAAAATAATAATTTATCTGATATTTCTGCACCACTTGTTTCAAATTTTTGTAATAAATCTTCAATCGTAAGTTTACTTTTTTCTTCTCCACTTACATCAACAATGATTTTACCATCACTCAACATTATTAAGCGATTACCATATTTTAGAGCATCACGCATATTATGGGTTATCATTAAGGTTGTGATTTTTTCATTATTAACAATGGTTTCTGTTAAATCTAATACTTTTTTCGCAGTCTTAGGATCTAAGGCCGCAGTATGTTCATCAAGGAGAAGGATTTTTGGTTTATTCAAGGTTGCCATCACTAAAGTTACAGCTTGGCGTTGTCCTCCCGATAAAAGACCAACTTTTTGAGATAATCTATTTTCAAGTCCTAAATTTAATGATGTAAGTATTTTTTGAAATCTTTCTTCATTCTCACTGCGGAATCCCCATCTTAAGGTACTTTTCTTACCTCTTCTTGAGGCAATCTCTAGATTTTCAATAATTGACATATTAGGGGCAGTACCCATATTAGGATCTTGAAATACTCTACCAAGAAATGGAGCACGCTTATATTCACTTAATTTTGTAACATTTACACCATCAATGATGATTTCACCAGTATCTGGTTCAAATACCCCTGATATCATGTTCATTAAGGTACTTTTACCACTGCCGTTGCCACCGATGATTGTTACAAAATCACCATCATTTATGTGAAGGGAGATGTCGTTAAGAGCAATTTTTTGATTTTCTATACCTTCTTCTTTATTGAATATTTTAGTTAGATGTTTAATTTCTAACATCATCAACCACCTCTTTCTTTTTTAGTTTAATGGCTTTCTTTATTAATGGTAAAGCAAGAATAACTGTTAACATGATTGCGACAAGTAGATTTAATAGATGGTCAACATTAAGGGTTATGGCGATGGCTTTAATAATAAAGAAAATTATCGCTCCCACAATTATTGATATTAAAGATACTTTAAAGCTTCGTTTTTTACCAAAAATTAATTCACCCAAAATAATTGAAGCAAGACCAATTACGATGGCACCTTTACCACTATCAACGATTGCGGTACCACCATTTTGAGCAAACAAGGCTCCACTTAAAGCAATTAGGCCATTACTTAACATTAAACCAAGGATTATCATTAAATCAGTATTGATACCTTGGGCACGGGCCATTCTTTGATTGTTTCCAGTTGCTCTTACGTTCATACCTATTTCAGTACCAAACAACCAATAAACAAGGAAAGTAACAAGTAATAAGAAAATACCACTAACAACTAAAGTAACAATGATATTTGCATATTGTTTTTCAATTCCTAAATTTTTAAACATACCTTCTAGTAGATTATAAGTATGTACAAAGATATCATTAGTGATAGGAAGGTTTGCTTGTGAAGGAGCTACCTTACTCGCAAAACCTAAGATGACTAAATTGATTGATGATAAAGCTGTCATGGTAATAATACCCGAAAGAATTGCGGGGACCTTTAGTTTTGTATGAATTACTCCTGTTAATAATCCACCAAGTAACCCAAAGACAAAAGCAAGGATTGTCGCAAGATATGGATTTACTCCCCAAAAAATAAAGATTGCGGCTACACATCCACCAAGTGGGAACGTTCCTTCAATGCTTAAATCAGCAATATCAAGAATACGAAAAGAAATGTATACTCCTATTACTAGTATTCCCCATATAATTCCATCTTTTAATCCCCCTTGGAGAATATTCAAAATATCTGACATCTAAATCATCCTTTCATTTTTATTTATTTTATAGTTGCTTTATCAAGTAATTCTTGTGGAAGCGTAATACCAGCTGCATCAGAAGCAGTTTTATTAATTTCGATTTCTGTTGAACTAAAGTATTCTACTGGTGATGTTGCTACTGTCTTTTCACCTTTCATTACGCGAGCAGCCATTTCTCCAGTCATATGACCTAATGTTGTGTAGTTAACACTACCATAACATAATGTTGCACCACTACTTAGGAATGCACTTTCACCAGCAATTGTTGGTACTTTTTTAAGATTAGCCACGTCAATTACTGTCTTAGCGTTTGCGGCTAACTTGTTATCAGTTGGTAAGTAGATGGCATCAACACCTTTGTTGATTAAAGTTTCTGTGACAGTTTTAAATTCTGTTGCTGATTGAACTGATTGTGAAACAATTTCAATTCCTAATCCTTTTGCGGCTTCTTGTGCAAGTTGTAATTGAACAAGTGAGTTATTTTCTGATGAGGAATAGATGAAACCTAACTTTTTAGCGTTTGGATTCATTTCTTTTAAGATAGCAACTTGTTTTGCAACTTGGTTTAAATCAGATGTTCCAGTAATTGAGCCACTAGGGTTAGTTGCACTATCCATAATACCACTAGCTACTGGATCAGTAACTGCAGTAAAGAAAGAAGGTATTTCAATTCCTTTTTTATTTAATTGAGCGACAACTACTTGAGCAACAGGAGTTGCGATTGCGAAAATCACATCACAGCGATTGATGGCTGTTTCAACTGATTGGGTAATAGTTGATACATCTTCATTACAATTAAAAATATCAATCTTAATGTTCTTTCCATCTTCAAATCCAGCATCTTTTAAACCTTCAATGATACCAGCTCTTGCCATATCAAGAGGAGGTGCGGATACATATTGAATAATTGCGACATTGATGGTATCACCATCAGCTACTTTTTCCGCAAGGCTTTTTTTCTTTTTACATGAAGCAAGGCCAAAACATAAACAACAAACAAAAACAACTAATAATAAATTTTTAACTAATTTTTTCATTTTTACTTCTCCTTATATTATATATTATATAAATAAAAAATGTTATTACCCGTAAGTAATAACACAAAATTCAAATTATATCTTGTAGTTATTACTCACAACATTATTGATGTTGGTAATAACCACATTACTTTCTGCAGCCTAAAAGGCCAAGGGGTTATTTCAACATCCTTGGAAAGTAATAATAATAATAAAAGTTAGATGTGATCATTGTATTTCTTAACATAGTAGTGATCTCCTTTCATTATTGATACTAACATTATACGCTTATAAAAAACATAATGCAACTGTTTTAGTGAAGAAAACGTTTACAATTGGTTTTTTTAAAAAAACATATCAAATGATATGTTTTAATTTAACAGTCATATTTTTTTATGAAACCAATTCCAAGAGGATATGGACCAGTATGTACACCAATGGTTGCACCTATTTGGCCTAGTTCTATATCATCACGATTTAAGTCCTCTTTTACCTTTTGTTGATATTCTTCGGCTTCTTTCATATCATAACCACCACCGACTATAAAGCGATAATTATCTGGATTTTCATTTTCATCATTAAAATGTTTTTTTGTTAATGCTAGTAATTTAATCAAAGATTTCTTTCTTGAGAAGCATAGACCTGAACTAAAGATTTCCCCTTCTTTTAAGACGATGATTGGTTTAATTTTTAAGGTTGCACCAACAATCCCCATTAGTTTCCCTATCCTACCACCATGGCGTAAATAATCTAAGTTTCCTACTGTAAAAAAGATACGAGCAGTTTTTTTAATGCGATTAACATTTTCAACTATTTGTTCTATTGATAAATCATTATCACGCATTCGACATGCTTCTTTTACAAGTAAGCCTTGTAAACAAGTATTAACCATCGCATCTATAACTTCAATTTTTCTTTCTGGATAATCGGCTAAACAAATATCTTTAGCACTTAGTGCTGAATTATATGAACCACTAAATTTAGTTGTTATACAAATACAGACAATATCTTTGTTTTCTTTTAGAGCTTTTGTAAAAGCATTAACATAGTCAATGACTGTTGGAAGTGATGTTTTAGGATATACTCCTGGTTTATCTACCATTTGTTGGTAGAAATCTCTTGTATTTAAATCCACATTTTCTCTAACATATTCAATTCCATCAAATGATACATAAAATGGAACTATTTCAACATTTAGATTTCTTACTTCATCATGATTTAAATCACATGATCCATCACTTATTATTTGAATATTATTCATCACAATCCCCTCCCTCTGTTTCATTAAACATATTCAAAACGCTTGTTAATAATTCATTGAACCTTTCCATTTTTTCTTTTCCAACATATTCATACATGTAATCAAAAAGAATTACTCTTTCATTAATCTTTTCACTAACAAAGTTATTTCCCCTTTCTGTTAGTACCGCAAGAACTTTACGACGATCATTGGGATCTGGTTTTAGTTCAACATAGTCTTTTGAACAAAGAGTATTTAAGATATTTGTTACTCTTGCTCTGGAGACATTTATACAATCACTAATTTTAGAAGGCATTATCCCCTCTGGATTTCTCGCAAGACATGCAAGTACTGATCCTTCTCCTTCAATAAAATTAATAAATGTTTCAAATTTTTTATGTTTAAATATTTCATTTATGTTTTTTTCTATACATTCTCTTAAAACGTCGCGATCCACTACTTAGACCTCCTTGTTAATAGTATTAACTATTAACACTATTAATTATACATAGTTGTTTATTATTTGTCAATAAAATTGCATTTAAGAGGATGTTGTGCTATAATTGATAAATGTAAAGGAGTTGATTATTATGTCACTTTTAGATAATTTTTTAACATATGTTAGGATTGATACTCAATCATCTGAAGAGGTTGCAACTAATCCTACTACCTCTAAACAATTTAATTTAGGTAATCTTTTAGTAGATGAACTTCATAAGATGGGAATTGTTGATGCTTTTATTGATGAGCATTGTTATGTTTATGCTTACATACCTTCTAATACTTCCTGTCATAAAACAATTGGTTTAATTGCTCATATGGATACAGCTTTAGAAATGCCGGGAAAAGATGTTAATCCACAAATTATTAAAAAATATGATGGCAGTGATATTATCTTAAATAAAGAAAAAGATATTATTATGAAGGTTGAAGACTTTCCAAGTTTAAAAGAAGTTATTGGACATACTATTATTACTACTGATGGTACGACTCTTCTTGGAGCTGATGACAAAGCTGGAGTTGCCATTATTATGGAAGTTCTTCATTTAATTACTAAAAATCATAAACTTCCTCATCCCAACATTATTGTAACTTTTACTCCTGATGAAGAAGTTGGAATGGGAACTAATAGTTTTAATTATGACTATTATAAAGAACATCATTGTAGTATGGCTTATACCTTAGATGGTGGTGATGTTAATGTCATTAATTATGAAAACTTTAATGCTGCCTCAGCAAGCGTTGAGATTTTTGGTAAATCTATTCATCCTGGAAGTGCTAAAGGAAAAATGGTTAATAGTATTTTAGTCGCAATGGAATTCCAAAGTAAGTTACCTCAAGATTTACTTCCTGAAAAAACGGAAAAGTATGAAGGATTCAATCATTTAAATGATATTGAAGGTAGTGTTGAACATACATCACTTCATTATATAATAAGGAATCATGATATGGCACTATTTAGAAAACAAATCAATGATTTTTATCAAATAACTGATGAATTAAATAAGAAATATGGTGAAGGAACCATTAAAACAACAATTACTGATAGCTATTATAATATGAAAGACTTAATATTAGAACATCATGAAATATTAGATTACGCTGTAAAAGCTTTATCAAATAATGTTTTAAACCCAACATTTGATCCTATCCGTGGAGGAACTGATGGTGCGAGACTTTCTTTTGAAGGAATTTTAACTCCTAATCTAGGTACTGGTGGAGAAAACTATCATGGTAAATATGAATATGTAAGTTTAAATAATATGGAAAAGATGGTAAATGTTGTCTTAGAGTTATTAAAAATTATATCTTTTAATGAATAAAAAATAAAGAGTAGATATTTGAAATGGAGTACATTTCATGTATCTACTCTTTTTGTTATTGTTCTGCTCTTTTCATTATAATTTCTTTACTCTTCATTAGTCGAATAATACTACTTCTTTCATTATCTTCTAGTTTCATGGTAATGAAATGAATATTTTCTTCTAAGTTAGGAATAAGGACATACTCAATGGCATTTACACGCCTTCTTGTTTTTTCAATTTCAACAGCAAGCATATCACATGATTTTTCGATTTCTGCAAGTTTTACCATCTTTTCAACCAATGTTGATAATTTTAAAACTGAGTCATCTAGTTCACATGGGGTAAAAGCAAAGCCATAAGTTATATCAACTGCATCACTAGTCTTAACCTCAAGACTTGGAACAGTCATATTCATAATGTGTTTAGTCGATGTTTCAATTACAACATCTTGTGAAGGAACCATTAGTGATTCCATTAATCCTGCATAGCTCATCTTTAATCTAGCTTGAGCAAATGTATCAGCAATTAAACCTAGTTCATTTTCAATGTACATCCTAAGTTCACGATTGGTTTTGATTAACATCATGAATTGACGGACCATTTCATCTTGTTTGTCTTTTAGTAGTTTGTGACCACGTTTGGCAGTTGCTAGTTCTCTCTTAAGGCGTGTTAATTCCATTCTTGTGGGATTAACATTAAGACCTGCCATAATTATTCCTCATCTTTTGGTAAATATTTATCAATGTATTCAAGACTAATACGTTTTAATTCCGTTACTGGAAGAATCTTTAAAAGTTTCCAACCAAGGTCAAGAGTTTCTTCGATTGTACGGTTAGTGTCATTTCCTTGGGAAACATATTCTTCTTCAAAGGCTTCTGCAAATTTTGCATATAGCTTATCGACATCTGATAACGCTGCATCACCTAAGATTACCGCAAGTTCTTTGGCTTCTTTTCCTCTTGCATAGGCAGAGAAAAGTTGGTTCATTGTTTGAGAGTGGTCTTCTCTAGTTTTTCCACTACCAATACCTTTATCTTTTAATCTACTAAGTGATGGTAGAACGTTAATTGGTGGGATAATTCCTTGATTATATAGTTCACGTGAAAGAATGATTTGACCTTCGGTAATGTAACCTGTTAAGTCAGGGATTGGATGAGTCTTATCATCTTCTGGCATTGTAAGAATTGGAATTTGAGTAATTGAACCTTTTTTGCCACGGATACGACCAGCTCTTTCATAAAGAGAAGCAAGGTCAGTATACATGTATCCTGGGTAACCTCTTCTTCCTGGTACTTCTTTACGAGCAGCTGATACTTCTCTTAGTGCTTCTGCGTAGTTGGTAATGTCAGTCATAATAACAAGAACATGCATACCAAGTTCATATGCTAAGTATTCAGCACAAGTGATTGCCATACGAGGAGTAGCAATACGTTCAATTGCTGGGTCGTTTGCGAGATTCATGAATAATACTGATCTTTCAATAGCACCAGATTTTTTGAAGTCTTCAATAAAGAAGTTTGCTTCTTCAAAGGTAATACCAATAGCTGCGAATACTACAGCGAATTGATCAGAAGTTCCTCTTACTCTTGCTTGTCTTGCGATTTGAACTGCAAGTTTAGCATGAGGTAAACCTGAGCCTGAGAAGATTGGTAGTTTTTGTCCTCTAACAAGGGTATTTAATCCATCGATTGCACTAACACCAGTTTGAATGAATTCTGATGGATAGTCACGAGCAACGGGATTTAATGGAGTACCATTAATATCTAAGGTTTTAGTTGGGATTAATTCTTCCCCACCATCGATAGGACGACCCATACCATCAAATACACGACCAATGATTTCTGGAGAAACTTTTAGTTCAACTCCATGACCTAAGAACATTGCTTTAGCTGTACTAATTTTTAAACCTTGAGAACTATTGTATAGTTGGACTAAAGCTTTATCTTCATTGATTTCAAGAACTTTACCATAGCGAATTTCACCATTTTCTTGGCGTATTTGAACAAGTTCATCGTATTTTACACCTTCAACATGGTCAACTAACATTAAGGGGCCAACTACTTCTTTTATTGTCTTATACTCTTTAGGCATTATTCATTAGCTCCTTTCATTAGGGTTTCATATTCATTATCTATTTCTTTATAGATGTTTTCAATTTGTTCACTAAATTCATTTTCAGGAATGTATTTCATACGACCTATCAATGATAGAACATTCATTTTAGTAATTTGTTGATAAGATACATTATTCTTTAAAGCAACTAATCCAGCATTATACCATTTAAGAATGGCTTTTAACATACCAAATTGTTTACTTAAAGATGTGTAAGTATCAACTTCATGGAAGGCTATTTGGTGAAGATAGTCTTCACGGATACTTCTTGCGACATCAAGTTTTAAGCGGTCAACATACTCTAAGGAGTCAACACCAACAAGACGAACGATTTCATCTAGTTTAGCTTCTTCTTGTAATAGTTGCATTGCTTTTGATACTTGTTTACCCCACTCTGGGTCAAGTTCACGATTGAAGTATTCATTTAAATCATATAGTGAATAACTCTTTAACCAGTCGATTGCTGGGAAGTGACGACGATAGGCAAGGCTTGCACTTAATCCCCAGAATACTTTTACGATACGAAGGGTTGCTTGAGATACTGGTTCTGAGGTATCTCCTCCCGGAGGCGATACTGCACCAATGGCAGTAATTGAACCTTCAGAATTGTCACTACCTAAGCATTCAACTAAACCTGCACGTTCATAGAACTCAGCAAGTCTTGAAGCAAGGTATGCGGGATATCCTTCTTCACCTGGCATTTCTTCAAGGCGGCCTGACATTTCACGTAGAGCTTCTGCCCATCTTGATGTTGAGTCAGCCATGATAGCTACGTTATATCCCATATCACGATAGTATTCAGCAATTGTAATACCAGTATAAATTGAAGCTTCACGAGCAGCAACTGGCATGTTAGATGTGTTAGCGATAAGAACTGTTCTTTTCATCAAGCTTTCACCAGTCTTAGGATCTTTTAAAGCTGGGAATTCTTGTAAAACATCAGTCATTTCATTTCCACGTTCACCACATCCGATATAAACGATGATATCAGCGTTTGCCCATTTTGCGAGTTGATGTTGAACTACAGTTTTACCACTACCAAATGGACCAGGGATTGCGGCTACACCACCACGAGCAACAGGGAAGAAAGTATCGATAACTCTTTGACCTGTAATAAGAGGTGCATTTGGAGCAATTTTCTTTTTGTATGGACGTCCTCTTCTTACTGGCCAGTTTTGAATCATTGTTACTGAAACAATGCTGCCATCTTCTTTTTGGATTTTAGCAATTTCATCAGTTACTTTTGCATTTCCATTATGTATCCAAGTAATTGTTCCTTTTATTCCATATGGAACCATTATCTTATGAAGTACTACGCTTGTTTCTTGGACAGTACCTAAAGTATCACCAGCTGATACAACATCACCAACATGTTTGATAGCTTTAAATTCCCATACACGTTCACGATTTAATTTTGGTACATCTACACCAAGAGGAATACGATCACCATATTCATCAAAGATTACATTTAATGGACGTTGAATTCCATCATAGATACCTTCAATTAAGCCGGGACCAAGTTCAACAGATAGTGGTTGATTAGTAAAATATACAGGTTCACCAGGACCAAGTCCAGCAGTTTCTTCATATACTTGGATAGAAGCTACATCACCTCTTAATTCGATGATTTCACCAATTAATCTTTTATTACTTACACGTACAACGTCATACATTTGAACATCTTTCATGCCTTTTGCGACAATAAGAGGTCCAGCTACTTTTGATATAACGCCGACTTGTTTATCTTCTAATTGTGTCATTCTTCTAACCTCTTTCTAAAAAATATTAATGCCAATAGCTTTTTCAACATTGTCTTTGATTTTCTTCATGCCAACACCGCTATTAACATTATCTAGAGGAAGTGGCAAAATAATAGGATAAGTATTTTGACGATACTTTTCAAGGGTATCAGGAATATTTTGATAGACTTTTTCGGTTACAAATATAATTTTACATCCTTCTTTATATAGTTTGAAAATCATTTTATCAATTTGTGAGTAATCACTAGAGAAGAATGTTGTAAAACCTACAGAATTATAAATAGTAATTGATTCATCAGTGCCGATTGCACCTACACTTACTTTATCCATTATTTTCTCCTTTCTAGATTAGATTTTTTATATCTACTTTCTTTAAAGAATAAAGAATTCGAATGTTTTGGGCTTCTGCTCCTTTTAGTAAATAATAGTAAATCATCGGTCCAATGTTAAATGGATCATTCTTATGTTCACTCATTATTTCTAAAGTTAAACGTTCAAATTCAATTTGACATTCATCAACTGATGAAATCTTTTGAAGTAGTTTACTTATTTTTTCATTATAGTATGGTTCTAATGCTTTAATTTGAAGGTTTTTATCTTTTGAATAAATGTCTTCAAATACTTCAAGTTTAATCGTTCCATAATTTAAGAATATTTGACGATAATTGTCAAAACTCCAATTTAAGTTTTGGGCACGATACATTGACATTACATTAGTTAAATCAATTTTTGTTGTCAAGTATTGTTTTAGGATATTATTTGAAGTTGATTTTAAAGCATATTCATAGATTGCATTATCAATTGTTGCACTTAATAATTTGGCTGAATCAATTGTTTCAACTACCTTATTAAGTTTTTCAATTAATTTTTTGATATTCTTACTTACATTTTCAAAGTTATTATCTAGAATAGCTTCACTTAAGTTTTCACTATTCATGCTACCTGTGTTTGTTAGTAAGTCTTTTTTATCAATATTAAATTTCTTTATTTTATATAATATTTTAATGTTTTGAGCATCATTAACTAAATAGAATAAATCAGTATCTTCTTTTTTAGGAGTTATTGAATTAATCAAGTCTTTAGTTTTTTGATGTTCGTTATTGATTAGTTCTTCAATGGTTTCACCTGATTCACCATAGTTCATCGCAAGAAGAACTTTTACAAATTCATTTTTTTCATATTTATTAAGTACAAATAACTTATTACGATCTAATACCTTTTCTTCTAAGGCTTTGATAGTTCCATTCGCATAAGGATAATTCATAATTATTCCTCACTTTTGAAAAGCATTTCAGCAATCGTAGTTTCTAGTTCTTCACTTAAGTTATTTAATATTACTTCATATGAATTATCAATATCAAAATATTCACAAGCAATAATGAATCCTCCAACAATGTCTACTGAATCATTACTTAAGGTAATTGTTACATTATTTAAATTTAATTCTTTTGTTAGAATGTCTAGGTTTGTATCATGATTTGTTGAAAATAAAGTTTGGTATTTTAGATAATCATTTTTATTTACCTTTATTGTAACATCATTATTGAGTTGTGCTTTTTGAAGATGTGAAATAACATAGTTATTTAATTCTTCATCTTTCATGTTAGTTAACTTTTCTAAAGCTTTTTCAAATGTTTCTTTTATGATTCTTTTTTGGTTAGCTAAAACTTGTTGTTTTACAGCTTGATCAAATTCAGCATTCTTGGTTTTAATAAGATCAGCATTTTTAGCTTTTGCTTCTTCTAACATTTGATTAATCTTTTCTTCAGTTTCTTTTAAGGTTTGATCTATAAGCATTTGTGCTTTTTGATTACCATTTTCTTTTATTTCGGAAGCTTCCTGCATTGCTTTTTCAATTATCTTATTATACACTGATATCCTCTCATCATCTAATTCTTCATCTACTTCTTCTAAAGTATTTTCACTAGGAGTTTCTTCTTTTTCTAAAGTATCTTCATTAGATGTTTCTTCTTCTATATTATTGTTTGTAGTTTCAGGTTCTGGTTGTTTTTTCTTTAAAACTACTGATTTGTTTTGTAAATAATTAAATTCTCGACAAAGCCCAATACTAAATAAAACAGTTAATGAAATAATAATGGGGATTGCCACAAAGATAATAATTAAGATTTGCATAATCTCCCACCTTTATAATTATTATAATTAATAACTATTTTAGAGAGAAAATTAACATAATACTTACGATTAATGATAAGATGGCATATGTTTCAATTAAAACTGCCATTGTAATACCTTTACCAGAAGCATCTGGTTGTTTCGCAGTCATCATAATACCAGCTGTTGCAACACGGCCTTGGAAGATGGCTGAAATTAAACCGTTAATAGCGATTGGTAGGAATACTGAGAAGTAAGCCCAACCAGTTTGTAATGACATTGTGAATGCACCTTCAGCACCACCTAAGATTCCAGCGTTAATCATAAATAGGAAAGTAGTTAAGAATCCATAAAGACCTTGAGTACCAGGTAGGATTTGAAGTACTAATAATTTACCGAATAATTCAGGTTTTTCTGCAGTAACACCTGCTGCAGCTTTACCACATGTTTGAACACCTAATATTGAACCAATACCAGGTAAAATAGTTGCTAAAGCAGCTCCAATAAGAGCAATAATAGTTCCAGTTGTCATAATTTAAATCTCCTTTTATTTTTATCTTATATTTTTAATTTCTTTGACATACTTAGTTTTGATTGATAGTGGTTTAAAGTCAATACCACCACCGATATAGAATTTACCGAAAAATTCAATGTATTGTAAACGAGCATCATGAACGTATGCGGATAGAAGGCCAAGCACCACATTGAAGAGGTGACCTACAATAAAGATAATTGCTGCAAAGAATGCACCAATAATTGAGCCTCCAACCATTTGAGCAAGAGTATTCATTACTACGGCTACAGCTGCACTTGACATTGCTAGGGCCATAATACGAGAATATGATAAAACATCACCTAGATATGATGTAGCATCATATAGTCCAAGTAACCCAAAGGCAGCTTTTCCAAAGATTGATTTGTGATGTGCTCCCGCGAATAGTAATATTAGTAATACTCCAAGGCCAACACATATAATTCCGATAATTTTACTTACAAAGAATAAACCAATACCAACTAGGATTAAGATCCAACTGATATTTTTGGAAAGTAATTCAATGTAATCTTTTTCTTTAATACAAATAACAGCTTTAATAACAAGTCCTGTTATTAAATGTAGAGCACCAACGGCTACTGATACAATTAACATTAGGATAGGGTTATCCATTGGATTGAACCAATACCATACAAATTTCCAACCAAAGTCAACACTTGGATTAAATCCAAAGTAACTTCCAAACATGATTCCCCAGAATATAGTTGGAACACCTGAATACAAGATAATATTTACTAATTTTCTTGTTCCACCCTTTGGTTTAGCAATTTTCTTAAATAGCAAGGCACCAAGAATCATGATTAAGCCATATCCGGCATCTCCCATCATCATACCAAATAAAAACCAATACCATATTGACATTACCGGGTTAGGGTCAACATCATGAATACTTGGTTTAGAAAACATATCCGTGATTGTTTCAAATTGTGATACAAACTGATTGTTTTTAGTGTATGTTGGGACTTGATCATCTTCAGTTGGATCACTTAACTCAATGTCATAGATTTTCGTAGCTTTCTTTACAGCTTTTTCTAAATCATTTAATCTATCACTACGAACCCAACCTTCAATTATTTTAGTTTCTTGGGTAATTTCACAACGAACATTGTTAATTTGTTCTTGAGTTAAGATTTGATCACTAAGCACTCTTAGTTCATCACTACGATTTGCTAGATCTTTGATTGTTTGTTGATTATTATTAATTGTTTCTTTACGTAAATCTATTTCTTTTTGTAATTCTTCAAGATAACTTCCAATTGTAGTATTTAATTTTGGAAGTGTACATTCATTGAATTCATACTTCTTTAGAAGTAGTTGTAATTCATCTTCATCAAGAAAATAACAAGGAGCCATAACCGCAATTCCATGTTGATTTTTTCCATAAACTTGGTATACAAATTCTTCTTCTGTCATTTCTTTTTGAAAATTTTCTAAATATCTTGGAAGAATATATCCCACATGCATTTTTGTATATTTAGTATCTTTGACATCAGTTGGTAGGTCAGTCAAATCTTTCCATGCAATTAATGTATTATATATTTCTTCTTTTTCTTTTACAACATGTTCTAATTCTTCATTTTCAATAACTAGATTCTCGATTTGATTCAATAATTCAAGTGATTCATTTGATATACTTTTAAAGTCATCATATTCTGCAACTTGATAATCCCCAAACAATGGTTTTTTTGGTTCATATTTTTTTACTAAGCTAATTGTTTTTTGTACCCTTTGTTGTAATGATTCATTAAATTCAAGTGATGGACTTGCATCCCCACCTTCTTTATTAACAATCATAATTACTTCAAATCGTTGTAATGATTTAATTACCGCATCGTAATCTTCTTTCAATACAACTATTTGGGCTTTTTTCATAGGTACTATCACGAATTAATCACCTTCCCTACAATGAAGTCAACTACCTCATTTAGGTGGATAGCTGCAAGTTTTTCATAGCTTTCATTGATTGTTTCGGCTTCTTTCTTTTTGTCTAAAGATAATTGATGGATTTTCTTTAAGTTTTCTTCATTTAATTTTTCGATTTCAACTTTTGAAGCATCATTCATTTCTTTAACTTTTTGTTTTAAAGTCTGTTCTACCTCTGAAAGTTTAGTTTGAACATCTAGTTCGGCTTGATGTTTGATTTCGGCTGCTTGCATTTCAGTTTCCTTAATTCTTTCAATAATTGACATATCCTTTTCACCACCTTTTTAATAAACTTATTATACCATTTTTTACTTTTTTTTGCAATGAAAGTGGAAAAGATATGAACAAATTGAGATTTAGTGTATGGTTAAAAAAGAAGTAATTTTTTAATTTTAAAAAAAAAGAAAGTGTATTTTTCAACACTTTCTTATTTTTTATTCAGCGATTATTTCCTCATTCAACATATCAAGTATGACTTTATCAGCGGGTAAAAAGTCAAGGCTCTTTAGTTCTTTAAGACTTACAAATCTTTGTTCGAGATGAACTATTTTCTTAGGTGTACCCTTTATTATTTTACTTAAGTATACTTTCATATTAAGAATAAAGGTATGATATTCATAGTGGATAGTGGTTAAATATTTGGTTACTTCAATGTCACAATCTAATTCTTCTTTGATTTCTCTTTTAATTGTTTCAATATCTGTTTCCCCTTTTTCAATCTTTCCACCAGGAAATTCCCATTTATTTGCACATTCACCTACTCCTCCACGCTTTGCACAGAAGATTAAATTATCTTTAATAATTATAGTCGCAACCACATTTTTTGTTATTTTGTCTGTCATTATTTTTCCTACTTTTTACTATTTTTGATTTTATTTATACATCTTATTTCAAAGAATGTTACAAGAAATGTTAATAATAAAATAAATCCAAACATGAAAATTTCAAATATTAATGTTTGTTTTTCAGTTAATTGGATTGCTGTAAAAACTGCCACAATTAAGATGTTTACAAGAATAAGTAAACGTTCAAGAATTGACATTGAGCTAAATAAACCTCTTTGAGAGATTACGTCACCAAGAATTGATGATTTTTCACGATATTTAATGCGGGTAACAACATTGTATATCCACATTCCAATTCCTATTCCCATCACTAAAAGACCAATAGATGCTAGAATTTGACCAGTAGTAAATTTAATTTGAAGGCCTAAAAGTACTAAAGCTAAACCAAATACAATGATTAAATGATATACTAATTGGAATTTTACATACTTTAATGCATATGCCTTTTTTTCAATTTGATCATATAAATCACGATATGGATAGTTTGCTTTAGTAATTATTAATAGTGTTACTCCTAATATTAAAGAGATTAAAAAGATTGCAACAGAACATACAACAAAGATCCAAAAGATATTAGCATATGCTTCATTTAATCCCATCATAATAGTAGATGACCAAATAAGCATAAAAAAGATTGATGTACATATAAAGATTAATCCAATTTGATGATATTTACGACTTAACATTTCTTTAATTGCTTGATTATTATTCATAATGATTCCCCTTTTTCTATTATAATATTATATCACATGTTATGAATATTTTATATAAAAAAGGCTTATCGATTGATAAGCCTAATATAAATTGTCTATATAATCAATTAATAAATCTCTTAATATTGTGTTTGTATCCTCATAATCAACACCAGTAAACTCCGCCCTAGTTTGCCACTTGTTTTTTAATTTTTAATCTATTTTTAAAAATATAACATTGATTTTAATAAAGTAAAATCAG
>CAKPAZ010000010.1 GCA_934133195.1 uncultured Bacilli bacterium
ATTTTCAACTAAATAATCTTAAACCAGGCTAAAAAACCTGGTTTTTATTTTGTTGCATTTGATATTACAATTTGCCACACTTTTAGAAATAATAATATTGTCACTAAATGTTTGACAATTGGTAAAAAATATAGTATAATACTTTAGTATGGGTTATAATGCCTATTGTAAAAAATAGGCTTTTAATATAATTTAGATACGAATAAATTGAAAGGAGAAATTATTATGATGCCAATATGGCTTGGCGTTCTCCTTGTGTTGGTTATTGCTGCTGTAGCAGCTTTTCTATTCATATACCGCTATAAAGCAGGTATAACTAAAGGAATAAATTTAACTGAAGAAAAATATGAAAAACTTGGAAAAGAAGCTAAGAAATTAATTGAGGATGCTGAAAATGAAGGAGAACTTCGCAAGAAACAATTAATTGAAGAAGCTAAAAAAGAAATTCAAGTAATGCGTGAAGAATATAATTTAGAAGTTAAAGAACGAAAAGCTCAACTACAAGAAGAAGCTAACAAACTTGAACGCCGTGAAACAAGTTTAGACAACCGTTCAGATAATCTAGATAAACGTGAAGCAAGTTTAATTACTAAAGAAAACAAAGTTGAACAACGTATTATCGAAATTGAACAAAGAAATGCAAAAATCGAAGAATTAATTGCAGAACAAGAAAGAAAGTTAATGGAAATTGCTGGATTTAGTATGGAGGAAGCACGTGAGATTGTTTTCGCCAAATTAAAAGAAGAAATGGCAATGGAAATGGCAATTTATGTTAAAGAAGAAACTGAAAAAGCAAAATATGAAAGCACCCATAAATCACAAATGATTTTAGCGAATGCTATTCAACAATATGCTAATGAAACTATTCAAGAAAAAACCGTTTCGGTTATTCCTCTTCCAAATGATGAAATGAAAGGAAGAATCATTGGTCGTGAAGGTAGAAATATCCGTGCCATCGAAGCTGTAACCGGAGTAGATTTAATTATTGATGATACTCCAGATTCAGTTGTTATCTCATGTTTTGATCCTGTAAGAAGAGAAATTGCAAGAAGAACTCTTGAAATCCTAGTTAGTGATGGTCGTATCCAACCACCTAGAATTGAAGAAGTTTTCGCAAAATGTACTAAAGAATTAGAAAATGAAATGCGTGAAGAAGGCGAAAAAGCTGTATTTGAAATTGGTATCGGCAAGATTCATCCTGAACTTGTTAAACTAATTGGACGCTTACATTTTAGAACAAGTTATGGCCAAAATGCTTTACAACACTCAAAAGAAGTTGCATTCCTTGCTGGAAAACTTGCAGCTGAAATTGGTGAAGATGAAACACTTGCTCGTAGAGCTGGTTTACTTCATGATATTGGTAAAGCAACAGACCATGAAACTGAAGGAAGTCACGTTGAAATAGGTGTTGAAATTGCAACTAAATTTAGAGAAAATCCAACAGTAATTGATGCTATCGCTTCTCACCATGGTGACCAAGAAGCAACAACAGTTATTGCTCATCTAGTAGCTGCTGCTGACACACTTTCTGCTGCACGTCCTGGTGCTCGTAGTGAATCATTAGATAACTACATTAAACGTCTTCAACAACTTGAAGAATTAAGTAATCAATTTAAAGGTGTTGAAAAAACTTATGCCCTTCAAGCAGGTCGTGAAGTACGTATTATCGTTAAACCTGAAGAAATCACTGATGCTGAAGCTTACATGCTAGCACGCGAAATAAAGAATAAGATTGAAACAACAATGAATTACCCTGGTAATATTAAAGTTGTTGTAATTAGAGAAGTTCGAGTTCAAGAAACAGCTCGTTAGAAAGAATTAACTAAAATGAAGATATTAATGATTGGTGATGTCTATGGTTCAATGGGAAGAAAAATTCTATATTCAAAACTTCCTGAACTAAGAACTCAAAAAGGAATTAATTTTGTTATTGTAAATGGAGAAAACATAGCTCATGGTACTGGTATTAATGAAACCTATTATAAGGAATTGTTAGAAAACCATGTTAATGTTGTAACTTTAGGAAATCATTCCTTTAGAAATAATGATATCCATAATTTTATTGCAGATGCTAAATCTTTAGTAAGACCGTTGAATATGCCTGAAGGTACACCTGGAAAAGGATATGTAACAGTAAGATATAATAATATTACAATTACGGTATTCCAAGTAATGGGAAGAACCTTCATGAATGGTCCCCTTGATTGTCCATTCCGTGCAACAGAAAATCTTTTAAAAAATGTAAAAAGTGATTTATACATTTGTGATTTCCATGGAGAAGCAACAAGTGAAAAAGTAGCTTACGGCTTATATTTTGATGGAAGAATAAACATCATAGCTGGTACGCACACCCATGTTCAAACTAATGATGCTCATATTCTTGATAAAGGAACAATGTACATGACTGATCTTGGAATGACAGGAGCTCGCGATGGTGTTATTGGGGTTGATCCAATAATGATTGAACAAAAGTTTTTAACCGGTTTACCTTGCCGTCATATCCCAATGGAAAAAGGAAAGAAACAATTAGGTGGATTAATTATAGAAATTAATGAGTCATCGCATAAAGTGACAAATTTCGAGGTTGTTAATATAGTACAATAGTGTTGTAAGCATAAAATCCTTTCAAATTGAATAGAATTTATTGCAAACAAATTTACTAGGAGGTATTATATTATGGATGTATTAAAAGTTTCTTCAAAATCAAAACCAAATTCTGTAGCAGGTGCACTTGCAAATGCATTTCGTGACAAACAAGTTGTAGAAGTACAAGCTGTAGGAGCTGGCTCATTAAATCAAGCAATTAAAGCTATCGCTATTGCAAGAGGATATGTAGCACCTACAGGAAAGGATTTAGTTTGTATCCCTGCTTTCAGCGATGTTGTAATTGATGGTGAAGAACGTACTGCAATTAAGTTAATTGTTGAATCTCGTAAATAAGTTGGCTTTTGCCAACTTTTTCTTAAAAATAGAAGAGGTGATAAAATGAGTTTACCGACTCTCATGACAGAAAGATTAATAATAAGACCAATATCTGTGTTAGATGCAGATGATATGTATGAATATGCAAAAACTCCATATGTTGGTCCACTAGCAGGATGGGAACCACATCATTCTATTGATCAAACAATCGCAGTTATAAAAAATATGCAAACAATCCATAGTCCTAATGAACTTGGAAATTGGGCAATAATCTATCGTGCAAATGGTAAAATGATTGGAACTATTGAACTTTACAATCACATTCCATACTTTAAGGCTGAACTAGGTTATGCATTAAGCCCAACCTACTGGGGACAAGGGATTGTACCAGAAGCTGCTCTTGAAGTAATCAGCTATGGATTCGAATATTTACGTTTAAAAAGAATTGAAGTTGGTGTATTTACAGATAATTTTCAATCACAAAGAGTATGTGAAAAATTAGGTTTCACAAAAGAAGGAATCGCCAGAAATGGTTATCTCCGCTATGATGGAAAAATCTTTGATAAACTTCAATATGGAATGACAAACACGGAATTTGAAGAAAAATATAGAAAGTAGTAAGCGTATGAAAAAAGCAAATACATATGTAAAATTAATCGAACCATCAATTAAAGAAGCAAGATATCGTAAGAATAATAACACAAATGTTTATCATTTTATGCTTGATCCTAAATATCTAAATTTAGGTGCAGGAAAAAAATATATGTTAAAAACATACGGATGTCAAGGTAATCTTGCGGACAGCGAAAAGATATCTGGTATGCTTGAAATGATGGGATTTGAACCAACAGATAATGAATTAGAAGCTAGCTTTGTTCTTTTCAATACTTGTGCAATTCGTGAGAATGCTGAAGAAAGAGTTTTTGGAGAACTTGGTAGACTTCAAAAATTTAAAAAGCAAAATCCTGAAATGCTAGTAGGAATATGTGGATGTATGCCACAAGAAGAAAAGGTTGTAAAAGCATTAAAAGAAAAATTTGATCAAGTAGATATTGTATTTGGAACGCATAATATTGCTTCCCTTCCTGAATATTTATATGATGCTATTAACTCTAAGAAAAAAGTCATTGAAGTATTATCTTATGAAGGTGATATTTATGAAGAAATTCCTGTTAAAAGAGATCATAATAAAAAGGCTTGGGTTAATATTATGTATGGATGTGATGAATTCTGTACATATTGTATCGTTCCTTATACAAGAGGAAAAGAACGTTCAAGAGATCCTCAAGCAATCCTTGATGAAGTAAAAGGACTTGCTGAAAATGGTTATGTGGAAGTTACTCTATTAGGTCAAAATGTAAATGCTTATGGAAAAGATTTTACTGATTTAAAATATACCTTTGCAGATTTACTTAGAGATTTAAATAAAATCAATATTCCTCGTATTCGCTTTACAACATCACATCCTCGTGATTTAGATGATGCGACAATTGAAGCTATGGCCCTTGGGGGTAATATCATGCCACATCTTCATCTACCAGTACAATCAGGTAGTAGTACAGTATTAAAAAAGATGAACCGTAAATATACAAAAGAAGAATATATGGATAAGATTAACAAACTAAAAGCTAAAATTCCTGATATCGTTATTACCACAGATATCATTGTAGCTTTCCCAGGAGAAACTGAAGAAGACTTCCAAAAAACAATTGATTTAGTAAAGGAAGTAGAATATGGTGGAGCATATACATTTATTTATTCTCCACGTGAAGGAACTCCAGCCGCAACTTATCCAAATCCATTAACCGAAGTTGAAAAACATCAACGTTTAGATGCTTTAAATGAAGTAGTTAATACATATAGTTTGAAAGCTCATCAAAAATTTGAAAATGAAATTGTTGAAGTACTAGTTGAAGGACCAAGCAAAAATAACCCTAATATTTTATCTGGATATTCTAAGCATAATATGTTAGTAAATTTTGAAGGTGACAAATCTTTAATAGGAAAACTTGTAAATGTAAAAGTTACAAAAGCATACTCATGGCATTTATTTGGTGAAGTACAAAAATAAATATAAACTACTAAGAAACTTAATTCTTAGTAGTTTTTTTAAAAAAAGGAGAAATAAATGAAGAATAAGATATATATATTTATAAAAGGAATATTAGCTGGTTTTTGTATTGGATTAGGTGGTAGATTGTTTTTAGAAGGACTAAATCTTGGAGTTGGTAAAGTAGTATCGGCATTTTTGTTTCCAATTGGTTTAATCTTAATTTGTAACTTTGATTTCTATCTTTATACTGGTAAAATATGTTATTTACCAAATGCTATAAAAGAGAAAAATGGTTTAAACTACCTTCTTGAATTATTGCTAGGCTTTATCGGGAATTTCTTAGGAGCATTTTTAATTGCCGTTATTTTTAAATTATGTTTTGAAAATAATGAAATAGTAAATGGCCTTGTTCAAACTAAATTAAATTATGAATGGTATAAATTAATAATTTTAGGCTTTCTTTGTGGAATTCTTATATACTTTGCAGTTGAAGGATTTAAAAACATCCAAAATAACTTTGGAAAGTATATTGTTTTAATACTTTGCATAGCAGGCTTTATTATTGCAGGGTTTGAACACTGTATTGCTGATATTTTCTATTTTTCTTTGGATGGATTAACAGTAAAAGAATCATTTGTAATTATCCCTTTAATTACTTTAGGCAATAGTTTAGGAGGAATGTTAGTACCAACAATAAAACTTATGTTTGAAAAAAATAAAGCTTAAAAAATAATATAGTGTAAATAGTTTTATTTACACTTTTTTTCACCTTTCTCATACATAATTAATAAAATATAGTGTACTTATTATTCATTAATTTATTTATTATCTAATATAATTAAGTAAATATCGTCACCCTAAACAATAGAAATGAATATATTATACTGAGGAGGGATATAGATGAATGAAGTTCGCGAAATAGTCACTAGAGCCGTAGTCGCAAAAGGTAAAAAAATATTTCGTGTTAGTGAAGTAGTAAAACCTTGTAATGATGCCTACAGTATTCTTGGATGTTGGGTTATAAATCATGAATTTGAAGCAGAACTTGGCGATAAGAAAGTAGACCTTCAAGGTGACTTTGAAATCAATATTTGGTATGCATATGATAATAATTCAAAAACCGATATTGCGAGAAGTACATCTCACTATACAGGAACAATAAAAGTTAGAGAAATCATTTGTGATTATATTGGAAATAACTGTGATGTTATAGCACGAGTTTTACAACAACCTACTTGCACAAATGCTAAAATTACTGACCAAGGCATAGAAGTAGAAGTAGTCTTTGAAGTATTAGTAGAAGTAATAGGTGAAACAAAAATGATGGTTACTGTATTTAATTGTACAGATAATGTAGAACCTATTGATGATGATGACTTCGAAAATGAAATTAATGAGGACTTTTTGAATGAACCAAAATAATAAGGTAGAAGAGAGGGATTTAGATGTATCATATTGTAAGAATGAATGAAAAGTTAGAACAAATAGCTTTAACATATAATCTAAGTGTAGAAGAAATAAAAAGTAATAATCAACACATAAGAGATTGGGGAAAACTTATTGCGGGGACTAAATTAATTCTTCCTGCTATTCCGACAGCTTTACGTGATGAGTTAAATGATGTTGAACCATTTATAGAAGATTACTATCCAAAATTGATTAATCCATCTGAATATCAAAATATCAATGATGAAGAACCTGAAATAGAGGTAAACAATAAAAATAATGAGGTCGAGGAAACTTCATCGAAACCAGTTTCGACAGTTCAGAAAAAGACTAATCCATCTAAAACACCAACTTACTATAAAGGATATTATCCTCATACTTCTTATCTCTACCCATATTATTATCCTTATGCAATAAGGAAAACAAAACATAATCATAAATAATCCATCTTAGGATGGATTTTTTATTGATTTTTTCTTCTAAAAATGATATAATATTAATGAAAGGAAAGGTGATAATATGACTGATTTAGAAATCAAAAATTTAATTGAAAAAATTGATGTTGAAAAAAGCCCTGCTAATCTCAGAAAGCTTTTAATAGATTATCACCCGTATGACCTTGCGGCAATCTTTAAAGAGTTAAGTGAACAATCAAGAAAATTATTTTACTCTACATTTGATGAAAAAGAACTAGCTGATATTTTTGAATACTTAGATGAAGAAGATGCCGTAAAATATTTACAAGAAATGAATCTTCAAAAAGCATCTTCAGTAATTAATGAGATGGAACCAGATGATGCGGCCGATGTTATGAGTGCAATGGAAGATGACAATATGCAAAGTTATCTTGCAGAAATGCCAAAAGAGGACGCTAAAGAGTTAGGTGAATTAGTCAAATATGATGATAATACTGCAGGTTCTGTTATGTCAACAAACTATGTAGAGCTATCAACCAAAATGGATGTTAAAGAAGCAATGAAGCATTTAATATCTGTAGCAAATGAACTTGAAATCATTGATCCACTTTTTATTTGTGAAGATGATATTTTAAAAGGATATATTGATTTAAAAGATTTGATAATCGCAAGATCTCCTAACAAAATGGAAGATATAATGAATACCAATGTTATTAGCTGTGAAGTAAATGATGACATTGGAATGGTAATTAAAAAAATTAAAGACTATGATATTAACGCAATCCCTGTAACTGATAAAGGAAAACTTGTTGGAATAATTACTGTCGATGATGCCATTGATGAAGCTATCGAAGATATTAAAGATGACTATTCCAAAATGGTCGGTGTAACTTCTGATATTGATGAAACAACCAATATCTTTAAAAATATGTTAAAGAGATTACCTTGGTTAATATGTCTTCTTGTCGCAAGTTTACTTATTTCTAATATTACAAGTACTTTTGAAGAAGTAATTGTTCAAGTTACAATCTTCGCATTTTTCCAATCACTTGTATTTGATATGGCCGGAAATGCTGGAACTCAAAGTCTTGCGGTTACAGTTAGAAGTATTAGTAAACATGAAATGGATACCAAAAAAGGTGTTTTTAAACACCTTGGAAAAGAACTATTAACAGCAATTATAACATCGGTAATTCTTGGAATTTTAACATTTGGAATGTGTTATATATATTTACTAATTAAAAATGATAAAACTGTGGTATATTGGTTAGTATCATTAATAATTAGTTGTTCATTAATGATATCATTACTTGTAACAGAAATGCTAGGAGCAATTATTCCCCTTTTCTTTTACAAAATAAAAGTAGACCCAGCCGTAGCATCAGGTCCACTCATCACAACTTTAAGTGATACCATTTCAATTGTTATCTATTTTGGACTTGCAAGTCTACTATTAAGTCACATTATGGTAGGAGGATGATCAAAATGGAAAAGAAAAATTTACAACAAATAGTTGATTTAATTGAAAATACTATTGATGTTACAACTTTAAAAGAAGAATTAAGTCAATACCATAATTATGAACTTGCACAAATTATTTCTGAACTATCAGAAGAAAAACAAGCAGAAGTTTTCTCATTGTTTAATAATGAAGAACTTGCACAAATTCTTGTATATTTAGATGCCGATGATACCTCAGATATCTTAGAAGATATTGATGCGAAACAAGCGGCTTCAATTATCAATGAAATGGAACCCGATGATGCTGTCGATATCCTTGAAGAAATTGATGATGAGCATGCTTCAAAAATCATTAATTATCTAGATGAAGAAGTAAAAGATGATATCAAAGAACTATCACAATATAAAGAAGATAGTGCGGGATCAATCATGAATACTAACTTTATTAAAGTTTATGATACTTATGATGTAAAGGATGCTATGCGTGTACTTGTAAAAGAAGCACCTGATGTTGAATCAATAAGTACTATAATGGTTGTTGATAAATATGAAAAATTAGTTGGTATATTAGATTTGAAAAAATTGATAATATCCAAAACTCCATGTTTAATCAGTGATATCATGAATACTCACTACCAAGTAGTAGATGTCGATGATAAGATTGAAGATGTCGTAAAAGAAATTAGTGATTATGATATTTTAGTAATGCCAGTTATTGATAGTGGCGTTATTAAAGGAATCATTACAATGGATGATGCCTTTGATGCTATTGCGACAAACGCTGAAGATGACTATGCAAAACTAGCCGGTTTAGTTGAAAATGAAGAAACTAAAGACTCCGTTGGAGAATCAATTAAAAAAAGAATCCCTTGGCTAATTATTCTATTATTCTTAGATTTAGTTGTTTCTGCTGTAATTGGTGGCTTTGGTAATATTATTGCGGCTGTACCTATCCTTGCATTTTTCCAAGCAGCAGTCTTAGGTCTTGCCGGAAACTGTGGAACCCAAGCACTAGCAATTGCCGTTAGAAAACTTGGTGAAGATGAAGAACATACCAACAAAAGAATTTTTAAACACTTGTGTAAAGAAACACTCCTTGGTTTATTAACAGGTTTAGTTTTAGGTATTGCTTCCTTTGCACTTGTTGTGGGAATGCTTTACTTAAAAAAAGAAGTTGAAATACCACCACTAAAAATTGGGTTAGTTCTTGGTGTTTCTATCTTAGTAGCTGTTGCTGTATCCAATTTATTTGGAGCCTTAATCCCTGTAATATTCTTTAAACTTAAAATTGATCCAGCTGTAGCATCAGGTCCATTTATTACAACCATAAACGATATAATAGTTGTAGTAATTTACTTTAGTATTGCAGCAATCTTATTACAAGGATATATATTTTAAAAAGCAAAATAGACACTTAAAACTAAAAAGTGTCTATTTTTATTGCGTTAATTTATTCATCTAGGTAAGTTAGCATTTACAGGATAAGGATATGGGTAAGGGTACGGATAAGGGTAAGGATATCCTGTGGATGGATAAGTATAGTTATATTGATATTGTGGATATGGTTGTTGAGTACCATATAATCCCTGTTGATTTCCACAACATTGTCTTCCGTTTAACCAAAATGGAGCTGAGATAATAGCCGCACCTGCGATAATTGGAAGCCATAATCTTCTCCCACGTTCATTATAAAACATTTGATAATGCACCTTCAAAACCTCCTTTATTAATATAATATGCATCCGTTAATTAATAAGTGAAGGTTAAGCATTTATAATTGTATAGTTATATATATATTCCTCTAAAGTTAAATTGTTCTCATATATATATTTAGCAACCTCAACTCCTACATATCGGTAGTGCCAAGGTTCATAACCATATCCAGTAATGTTAGTTTTATCTTTAGGATAACGGAGGATAAAACCATATTTATAAGCGTTATTTTTTAAAAAATGAAAAGATAAGGTGTTTTCAAAATAAGATGTTAAACCAGTATCTTTAGTTGATACATCAACAGCAAGTCCCGTTTGATGCTCAGAATGACCGGCCATCGCAATATACATAGGATCATTCCCATTTGAAAATAATTCTTCTTGTCTAGTATATGAACGATACCCAGAAAATACCGTTAATTCAACCCCTTCAAGAGTTGCATCATGAACCATTCTAGAATATGCTTCAAGAGTTTTACTGTCTAACAAAATTACTTCATTCTCACGATGAATTTTAGGTATATCGCCAATCTCTACAAGTGAATCAGGTATAAAGGTAGAACCTACATAATATTTTCGATTTACAAGAATAATATTATTACAAGTTATCGCGGGACAAATAGTATTATAATCATAAAATTCAGGATAGTTAATACTATTTAAAACATATTCAATTGAGTAAGATTCCTGATATTTTTGATAGTATAAAGCTAAGGAATCTTTATTATAACAATTGTAACAACTAATTTGTTTCTCAAATTCATCTAGTGGTGAACTATTTAATGTATCACTTTTTATTCTTGATACAAAAATAATATCAAGTATTAATAAACATAATAAAAGCCATTTGATTTTTCTATTTGTCAAAATAAGACCTCCTATTTTATTATTTGATAAAAAATAATAAAATATGCAACTTTTTTTGTAATTTTAAGTGTTTTATGATAAAATAATATATTGAAAGGATGATGAAAAATATGAAAAAAATACTTTTAATTGATGGAAATAGTTTAATGTTTAGAGCGTACTACGCTACTGCTTACACAGGAAATCTAATGCAAACCTCTACTGGAATGTATAGTAATGCGGTATACGGGTTTGTAAATATGATCAACAAAGTAACATCAGAACAAGATTTTGATCATATTTTTGTAGCCTTTGATAAAGGTAAAAAAACATTTCGTCATCAAGCTTATACTGAGTATAAAGGAAATAGAAAGCCAATGCCTCCAGAGTTTGCTATGCAAATACCTTTAATAAAGGAGTATCTTGACGTTTTACAAATAAAAAGATTAGAAACCGATGAATATGAAGCCGATGATTTAATTGCGACAATGGCAACAAAAGCTATTAACAATGGATATGAAGCATTAGTAATATCTGGTGATAAAGACTTATTACAACTTGTAAATGATAAAACAACAGTTGCTTTAACCAAAAAAGGAATTAGCGAACTAGAATTTTATACTCCTCAAAATTTCCATGAATTGATGGGATTTGACCCAAATCAAGTAACTGACTATAAGGGATTATATGGCGATGATTCAGATAATTTACCAGGAGTTACAGGTGTTGGCGAAAAAACAGCAATCAAGCTTTTAAATGAATATGGATCTTTAGAAAATATTATTGATAATGCTCCAAATATAAAAGGTAAACTTGGAGAAAGAATCTTAAATGATCAAGAACAAGCTAAAAAATGTAAGTATTTAGCAACACTATGTTTGAATGCAGAAATCCCAGTTGAATTAGATGATACAATATATATAGAACCATCAGTAAAAGAATTAAGAGCATTCTTTGAAAAAATGGAATTTAAATCATTTATCAAAAGATTAGATACATCAAAAATTAGTGAAGTAGAGAAAAAAGAAAATAATACAATTATGTTTTCTTTTCCAAATATTGAAATAGATAATCTAAATCTTTTCTTAGAAGAAATAAAAAACTGTGAAAAAAATGTAATAGTTGAAGTAGAACTAGATGGAATGAACTATCATAAAGCTAATTTAATAGGTTTTTCTTTATTAATTAATAACCATGGTTTTTACTTTAACAAACAATTTATTTATCAAGATGAAATCATAGAATTTTTAAATCGTGATGACTTAGTATTTAAAGCAATAGATTTAAAACGAGTATATTGTACTTTTATGAAGTATGGAATTCAAATTAAACATTTTGATTTTGATGTAATATTATGTTCATATGTTGCAGATCAAAATCTTCCAAATCATGATATTAAATATATCTTTGATCAATTTCAAACTGTTGAACTTCCATATTTTGAAGAAGTCTATGGAAAGAAATCCGTGTTACAAATTCCAACAGATGATGTTCTTTCAAAATATAGTATTTACAAATGCTACTATACTAAAATGTTAGAACCAAAAATGATGGCAAAATTAGATGAAACAAATCAAACGGCGTTACTAAAAGACATTGAAATTCCTCTTGCAGTTGTTCTTGGAGATATTGAATTAAATGGATTTAAAATCAATAAAACAAGACTTGAAGAAATTGGTCTTTTCTTATCAGATGAAATTAGTGACTTGGAAAAAGAAATATATGAATTAGTTGGTCATGAGTTTAATATTGCCTCACCTAAACAATTAGGTGTTGTCTTGTTTGAAGAATTAAACATCGGCAAAGGAAAGAAGAATAAAACAGGATATTCAACATCTGCAGAGGTACTTGAAAAGCTAGCTCACTTACATCCTGTACCACGAAAAATCCTTGAATATCGTAAATATAGTAAATTACTATCAACATATGTTGTGGGACTAAGTGAAGAAATCAGCAAAATAGATGGCAAAGTACATACGACATTTAAACAAGCTCTAACACAAACTGGAAGACTTTCTTCAACAGAACCAAATATTCAAAATATTCCGGTCAGAACAAGTGATGGAAGATTAATTCGTTCTGCCTTTGTTCCAAGTTTTGAAGATGGATATTTAGTTAGTGCAGACTATTCACAAATTGAATTAAGAATCCTTGCTCATGTATCTGGATGCCAAAACATGATTGATGACTTTAATCATGGTATTGATTTCCATACAATCACCGCATCTAAAATATATGGTGTTGATGTTGAAAATGTAACTAAGGATATGCGAAGAATTGCTAAAGCCGTTAATTTTGGTATTGTTTATGGTATGAGTGATTGGGGCTTATCAGAGCAATTACAAATACCTGTCTATGAAGCAAGTGATTTTATAAAGAAATATTTTGAGATATATCCAGAAATTAAAACATATTTAAATGATGTTGTTGAAGATTGTAAATTAACAACTTATACAACTACTATCTTTAATCGTCGTCGCTACATTAAAGAAATAAATTCAAGTAATCACAATTTAAGTGAGTTCGCAAAACGTACAGCAATGAATGCTCCTATTCAAGGAAGTGCTGCTGATATAATTAAAATAGCAATGATTAATGTTCATAAAAAAATGAAAGAATTAAAACTTCAAAGTAAAATGGTAGCACAAGTTCATGATGAATTAATCATTGATGTTCATCCAAAGGAATTAGAAATTGTTAAACAAATGTTAAAAGAAATCATGGAAAGCGCTGTAAACCTAAAAGTAAAAATGATTGTTGATGTAGAGGAAGGAAAAACTTGGGACCTAAAATAAGGAAGTGATAAGATGCCAGAATTACCAGAAGTTGAAACCGTAAGAAGAACCCTAGAACACCAAATTCTAAATGAAAAAATCATTGATGTTAAAGTTCTATATGAGGGAATTTTAGAAAATGTAACAAAAGAAGAATTTAAACAAAATCTAATAAATGAAACAATAACTGATATAAGAAGATATGGTAAGTATCTGGTATTTATTTTTAATCATGTCAGTATTATTTCTCATTTAAGAATGGAAGGTAAATTCTTTCTAAAGAGTACAGATGACCCTATCATTAAGCATGAACATATAATATTCTACTTTGAAAGTGGAAGAACTCTCAGATATCATGATACTAGAAAATTTGGTAAGATGGTATTAATTAAATCTATCTCATGGGATGAAATAATGTCATATCCATCAGTAAAAAAATTAGGACCTGAGGCTAACACCACAAGTCTTACTAAAGAGTATTTATATGATAAATTAAAAAAATTAAAAGAACCAATCAAAAGTGCTTTATTAAATCAAGAGATTCTAGCTGGCCTCGGCAACATATATGTTGATGAAGTCTGCTTTATGGCAAAGCTATACCCAGGAATGTCTTGTGAAAAAATCACTTTAGATGATTGTGATAATATTGTAAAATATAGTAGAGAAATTTTAAATCAAGCAATTCTTGCGGGGGGAACAACTATTAGAAGTTATACTAGTAGTCTAGGGGTAACTGGTAGATTCCAACTTTCTCTCCATGTTCACACCAAAGAAGGAGAAGCATGTGAAAGATGTCATACGATCATAAAAAAGATGGTGGTAGGTGGTAGAGGTACTTACTATTGTCCAAACTGTCAAAAAGACCGTCTACCTAAAGTTATCGGTCTTACTGGAGGAATTGCTAGTGGAAAAAGTACTGTCTCCACATATTTAAAAAATAAAGGTTATACTGTAATTGATAGTGATGAAATTGTAAACAAACTATATCGAAATAAACAAGTAATCGAAACAATAAAAACAACATTTGGCGAAGAATATATATATGATGGTAAAATAAACAAACTTGCTTTAGGTAATCTTGTTTTTAATAATCAAGAGTCATTAAATAAACTAAACAGTTTAATTCATCCGTTAGTTAAAGCCAAAATAATAAGTGAAATCAAAAAACATAGTGATGGAATTATCTTCATTGATGTACCACTACTTTTTGAAGCAAACTTTGATGATTTATGTGATCAAATAATTGTTGTAAGTATTGATTCAAAACAAAACATTGAACGACTAATGAAACGTGATAATATTGATGAAAATTTTGCGTTAACCAAAATATCATCACAATTACCACTTCAACAAAAGTGTGAAAAAGCAAACTTTATAATTGATAATTCACGTGATTTATGTTATACTTATACACAAATTGATAATATTTTAACAAAATTAAATTAGGAGGTATTTTATGGCATCAGGCTTAAAAAACTTTTTTTCCAATGAGTTTGAAACAAACTATGGCGATGACCGAGATGTTACATCTCATTATTATGGAAATGATTATAACAAAACAAAAGAAGCAGTAATCCAAGCTGGTAAACGATTAGGTTATGATGCTACTAACATTGATGACAAGTATAAAGAAATCTTTCTTGCATCAAGAACTAAAGGAGAAATTATTGTAACAATTCGTACATTCTCATACTATGAAAATAGTGTTGACTTTAAAGTAATTACGCATTATATAATTCCTCGTGGAAGAGCAAAGAAATTTGCGGAACTAATGTACCAAGATCTTGATCGCTTACTTGTGTTAAAACGAAAAGGTGATTACTATGAATGATAACATAGTTGTTGAAAATGCTAAATTTATTGTCTTTCGTGATGCAGAATTAACCCAAGTAGCACAAAAAGAATTAACACATTTATATATGCCACTTATAGGACAAAAAAGTATTAATATATATATTACTTTATCTACTTTAATTCCTTTTGGCGAAAATGAATCAAAAAGTATAGGTCATTTGAAACTATTCCAATTATTAAAAATAAGTAATGAAAATGAATTTATTAAAGAAAGAAATAAACTAGAAGCAATAGGATTAATCGAAGTATACTTTAATGGTGATGACTTTATTTATAAATTAAAAACTCCCCTTACCCCTAATGAATTTTTTCAAAATGAAACTTTAAGTTATTTTCTTCTTCAAAATGTAAAAGAAGAATCTTACCAAAACCTAGTAATGGATTTCCTAATCCATCGCTTTGATATTTCAAAATACCAAAATATAACTAAATCATTTGATGATGTTTATACTCTTGATAATAATGTTAATATTAATTATTTACAAGAATTAACTACCCTTGTTACAACGCCAACTGGTGAACAAATAAGAGTTAATAATCCCCATTTTGACTATCAGTATTTAACTATTCTTTTAAATGCAAGTGGTATTGTAAATACTGCTTTGTTAAACCAAAAGAATATATATAATGATATAAACAAATATAGTTTCTTATATCAATTATCAACTGAAGAAATTAAAGATGCTATTTTTCAAAGTCTACTTCCAAATAAAGATATTGACCTTGAAGAATTCAAAAAAGCATGTAAACAAATATATGATAAACACCAAGTAAAACCAAAGGTTGTAAATGTTCAAACATCTAATACTGATAACAAACTAATTAACTACTTAGAACAAACAGCTCCAACGGAAATTGTTAAAACAAAGTTTGGAGTAGGTCTTGTAGGCTCTGAGATAGAAATGTTTAATAAATTGATGGAAAATACCGGAATTAGTTTAGGCATATTAAATGTCTTAATTATATATGTTTTACAAGATAAAAATGGTGAAGTACCAAGCTATAACTATTTTGATAAAGTAATCAAAACATGGCAAAGAATGGGAATTTCTTCAACCAAACAAGCTATTGATCATATCAATGGTCGTGGAGAAACTCAACAACCAACTAAGAGAACAACAAATAAAACTGTTAAACCAGTACCTGAATGGTATGGTGAATACGCTAAAGACTTAGATACAAAATCTAAGCCAAAAACAAACGAAAATGATGAAGAAGCAATGAAAGAACTAAACGAATTGTTTAAATTTGAGGAGAAATAAGATGAATGAAAATCAAAAATTAATTACCGAAATTAAAAACTTAAAACCTGTTCAAACATTCTTAAAAGAAAACAATTTTGATGAATCAGTTATTGAAAACAATCTTCTTATATTTTGTTCATATAAAATGAAACTATCAAAATGTGTAGGTTGTAAAGGTCTAGAACATTGTCAACAAAACTTTTTAGGTCAAGCTCCTTCATTATATTATAATGATTCTCAAATTATAATCGATTATATTCCATGTAAATATCAAAAGAAAATAAATGAAGAAAAGAATAAAGAGTCTAGACTTCATTTAATAGCTACAAACTTTAATAACTATAATTTTGATGATGTTTATAAATCAAAAGAAAGAACGGAACTATTGTTTAAAGTAATGAATGTATATAATGCTTATAAGAATCATGAAGAATGTAAAGGATTATATATATACGGTCCATATGGATGTGGTAAAAGTTATATGCTTGCATGGCTTGCGACAAAACTTGTTGAAATGAATGCAACCGTATTATTTGCTTATTACCCTGATTTAGTACGTCAAATTAAAAGTTCTATTTCTGATGGCGGATTAGAAGATTATCTAAATGAATTAAAAGAAGTAGAAGTATTAATGATTGATGACATTGGTGGAGAATCTAATAGTGACTTTATCCGTGATGAAGTATTAGGAGCGGTTCTTCAAACAAGAATGTATAATAAAGCTTTAACTTTTATGAGTTCAAATCTTGATCCAAAACTTTTACTTGAACATCTTGCGAGTGGATCAAAAGATGTTGATCATGTAAAGGGTTCAAGAGTATTTGAACGTATAAATACCTTAATGGAATTTGTGGAACTTAAAGATAAAAACTATCGTTAGTATTGACTTTTTGTCAAAAAAAGCGTATAATGAATATAGAAATCAAAAAAAGCGATGATTAGGACAAGATATTTAGAAACTAATTTATTAGTGAGGCAAGATAGTGAAAACTGCCAAATTAAGCCTAGATGTTACTCCCTATGAGCTATCTAGAGAAATCTATGATCGTAATTCTTGCGTTAAAAGAACTAAAGGGCACAACAATAGTTGTGAACTAAGGTGGTACCGCGATTAAAGACTTTTAAAGCCTAGTATTTAACTCGTCCTTAGACATTTAAGTAAACATGATTGTTTATTTAATATCTAAGGCTTTTATTATTTTAGGAGGAATTTTAGAATATGAATGAACTTATTAAACTTATTTTTCCTGATGGTTCTATAAAGGAATTTGAAAAAGGTACAACACCATACCAAGTAGCTGCATCAATTTCATCAAGTCTTTCAAAAAAATGTATTATCGCAAAACTAGATGAAGAGTTAGTTGATATGAGTGCACCACTTGAAAAAGGTGGTAAAATTGAACTTTTAACAGCATCTGCAGAAGGATTAGAACCAATCTTAAATCACTCTTGTGCTCATCTTCTTGCGAATGCCATTAAAGAATTATATCCAAATGCCATGTTTGGTGTAGGCCCTGCCATTGAAGAAGGTTTCTATTATGACATGGATTTAGGTGATGTAAAACTTACTGAAGAAGACTTACCTAAGATTGAAAAGAAAATGCAAGCTTTAGTTGCATCAGGTATGGAAATCAAAAGAGAAGTAGTATCTAAAGAAGAAGCTAAAGAAATCTTCAAAAATGATGTATATAAACTTGAATTAGTAAATGAATTACCAGATGATGAAGTAATCACAATTTATCGTCAAGGTAACTATGTTGATTTATGTCGTGGACCTCATGTATCTAGTACAAAATGGTTAAAACACTTTAAATTACTAAGCGTATCAGGTGCATACTGGCGTGGCGATTCAAGTAAAGCTCAATTACAAAGAGTTTATGGTACTTGTTTCATGACTGAAGAAGCTTTAAAAGAACATCTTCAAAACTTAGAAGAAAGAAAGAAAAGAGATCACCGTAAATTAGGTAAAGAGTTAGAATTATTTATGCTAAGTGAATATGGTCCAGGATTCCCATTCTGGCTACCTAATGGTATGATTCTACGTCGTACACTAGAAAACTTCTGGTACAAGATTCATACTGATAATAACTATCTATTTGTTCAAACTCCAATTATGTTAAATCGTGAATTATGGGAAATATCAGGTCACTGGTTTAACTATAAAGAAAATATGTATACTTCAACAATTGATGGTAAAGAATTTGCAATCAAACCAATGAACTGCCCAGGTGGTATGTTAGTGTACAAAAACTCAATTCACTCTTATCGTGACTTCCCACTTCGAATCGGAGAATTAGGCCTTGTTCATAGACATGAAGCAAGTGGTGCTCTAAATGGTTTATTTAGAGTTCGTAACTTCACTCAAGATGATGCTCATATCTTTATTACTGAAGATCAAATTGAAGAAGAAATCGGTCGTTTAATTGATTTATATGATTATGTTTATAGTGTATTTGGCTTAAAATATCATATTGAACTTTCAACTAGACCAGAAAATAAATACATTGGTAAACTTGAAACTTGGGATAAAGCAGAACATGCTTTAGCAAGTGCAATGGAAAAGAAAGGTATTAAGTATATCTTAAATCCTGGAGATGGTGCTTTCTATGGACCTAAGTTAGACTTTAAACTTAGAGACTCAATGAATCGTATTTGGCAATGTGGTACAATCCAACTTGATATGAATCTACCTGAAAGATTTGATTTAACATATGTTGCGGAAAACGGAGAAAAACTTCGTCCAATAATGCTTCACCGTGCATTATTTGGTTCAATCGAACGTTTTATTGGTATCTTAATTGAACACTATGCAGGTGCATTCCCTCTATGGCTTGCTCCACGTCAAGTTGTAATCATACCTGTAAATAATGATGCTCATCTTGAATATGCAAAAGAAGTAGAAAGTGCATTAAAGAAAGCTGGACTTCGTGTATCAATAGATAGTCGTGAAGAAAAATTGAACTACAAGATTCGTGAAAGTCAAACTAAGAAAGTTCCATATACTTTAGTACTTGGTGACAATGAAGTTAACAATCATACAATCACTTATCGTCATTTTGGAACAACTGAATCTGTAACTTTATCATTTGATGAAATGGTTCAAAAACTTGTTCATGAAGTAGAAACTCTTGGAAAATAACAAAAAGGTCTCTAGAAGAAAAACTCATCTTCTAGAGATTTTCTTTAAAAGGGAGGAATGACTTATCGAAAAGTATTTAGAAGAAACTAACCTACTTGATTTTAATAATCAAAAAATTCAAGAATTATTAATGAAACTTAATTTAGATGATAATAATCAACTAGAAACAATTCAAAAAATATATAACTATGTAAAAGATGAAGTAAAGTTTGGTTATAATATTGATGATAAAATAAAAGCCTCAAAAGTATTAAAGGATGGCTATGGACAGTGTAATACAAAAGGTATTTTACTTATGGCTCTTTTTAGAGCTAAAGGAGTTCCTTGTCGTATTCATGGTTTTATGATTGATAAATTATTACAAAAAGGTGCTATGACAGGTCTTGTCTATAAACTTGCACCAAAAGAAGTTTTACATAGCTATATTGAAATATATTATGATAATAAATGGTATGAACTAGAAGGTTTTATCTTAGATGATGCTTATCTAAAAGGTCTTAAAACAATCGTAAAGCCTAATCCAGATCGATCATTTATAGGCTATGGCGTTGCCACTAAAGACTTTGAAAATCCAACATTATATTTTAATTGTTGTAATACTTACATTCAAAAAGAAGGAATAGTAAAAGATTTTGGAATATATGATAATCCTGATGACTTACTTTTGCATCATCATCAAAACATCAGTTTCATTAAAAAGCTTGCCTATCAATTTATTGGTAGAAAAAAGATGAACCATAATGTTAAAAAAATAAGAAAACTCAGTAAAAACAAATAGTAACCCTTTGTACCCTCAGTCATATACTAACTATGAGGAGGGATAATATGAATAGCGATAACTTCAATTTACGTGTTGAATTTGAAGAATATACCGTTAAAAAAGGCGATAGCATGTATACCATCGCCAAGAAATATGGAACAACTGTATCAGAATTAACTGATATAAATATGTTAACATCAACCGTAATTTACCCAGGCCAAGTATTATTAGTGCCAAAAAAACAAAATGTTGCGACTGACTATTATTTTGATACCTATACAATTAAGTCAGGAGACACAATTGAAAAGATTGCAACAAAGTTTAATATTGATCCAGTAACTATTGGATTATACAATGATTTTGGAAAACTTCAAATTGCACCAGAACAAACTTTAAAGATACCCCTAAGTAATGTATATGTAGTAAAAAATGGGGATACTGTCGACACAATCTTAAATACAACTGGTCGTACTGCTGATCAATTGTTAAGATCAAATAGTTCAATGTGGTTACAAACAGGTACAAAAATTTATTTATAAAATGCTCCTCAAAAGGAGCTTTTTTTAAATATAGAATACTATTTATAATAAAGTGTAAATATATATTATTAAATTAAAAAATAAAATAAAAATCTCGTTCTTTATTTGACAAAATGATAAAATTCTAGTATTCTTATATATATAAAAGAAAAGGTGAAAATCATGAAGAAAGTAACAGTAATCGGAGCAGGCTTTGCGGGAAGCGAAGCAACATGGCAACTCGCAAAAAGAGGCTATGAAGTAGTATTATATGAAATGCGTCCTAATAAAATGACGCCAGCCCATCATACTGATGGATTTGCAGAAATGGTTTGCAGTAATTCCCTTCGTGCCGCAAGCATTGAAAATGCAGTAGGACTTTTGAAAGAAGAAATGCGACAATTTGGTTCTTTAATAATGGAAGCAGCTGAACACACAAGAGTTGAAGCTGGAGGAGCATTAGCAGTAGACAGAGAAAAGTTTTCTAAATATATAACGGATAAAATTAAATCACTACCAAATGTAACGGTGATTAATGAAGAAGTAACCAAAATACCAGAAGGCCCGGTTATTATCGCAAGTGGCCCACTTACATCAGATCTTCTCCATGATGAAATATCAAAATTGCTAGGATTTAGTGATATGTATTTCTTTGATGCTGTTGCACCAATTGTTACCAAAGAATCTATTGATATGAATAAAGCATTCATTGCATCACGCTATAACAAAGGTGAAGCCGCTTATATCAACTGTCCAATGAATAAAGAAGAATTTGATAAATTCTATGATTTTCTAATTCATGCAGATACTGTTATTCCTCATGACTTTGAACTAAAAGTATTTGAAGGCTGTATGCCAGTTGAAGATATGGCTAAAAGAGGAAGACAAACCCTATTATTTGGTCCAATGAAACCAGTAGGATTAGATGACCCAAGAGCAGGAAGATGGCCTTATGCGGTCGTACAACTTAGGGAAGATAATCTTGAAAAAACCTTATATAATATTGTAGGCTTTCAAACTCACCTTAAATTTGGTGAACAAAAGAAATTACTCTCATTAATTCCTGGACTTGAAAATGCGGAAATTGTAAGATATGGCGTAATGCATAGAAACACTTATATTGATTCTCCAAAACTATTAAATAAAGGATATCAATTAATTAAGAATCCTAATATCTTTTTTGCAGGTCAAATGACTGGTGTCGAAGGTTATGTTGAATCTACTTCAAGTGGGTTAATTGCGGGAATTAATATGGCAAGATACCTTGAAAATAAACCAATCTTAGACCTTGATTCAACAACATCAAGTGGTGCGCTTGCTTGTTATATAAGTAGTCCTCATGCTGATTTTACCCCAATGAATGTAACTTTTGGAATCTTTACCCCATTAGATGAAAATGTAAAGAAAAAAGATCGTAAACAAGCTTATGTTGAAAGAGCTCTCAATAAATTAAAGGAATATTTGGAAAATGAATAAAAGACCGATGATTAGAAAACCTTCAAAAGGTACAACAAAAAGTCCTCGAAAAGCTACAAATATTCAAGTTACAAAAGAAAAAGATAAATCAGAAGAAGCTATAAACAAATACAAGGAATACTTAGAAGTAGAACGTAACTATTCAAACTATACAGTTGATGGTTATATAAGAGATATAAATGATTTTTATGAATATTTAAAAATGGAAAAATTAGGAAATTTAATAAGCATTACTCATACTAATGTTCCAAGATATTACCTATCATATCTATCTACATCTCTTGCTTTAAGTAAAAAAAGTATTGCTAGAAAACTATCAAGTCTACGCACATTTTATCGTTTTCTAGAACGTTCAGAAATAATAGATATAAATCCTTTTGATATGGTAGAAACCCCAAAAGCGGATAAAACTCTACCTCAAGTGTTATATCCAAATGAGATAAAAGCTATCTTTGATTCAATAGATACAACAACTTCTCTAGGTAAAAGAGATCGCTTAATTGTAGAATTATTATATGGAACAGGCATGCGTGTAAGTGAATTATGTGGTTTAAAACCATCAGATATTGACTATTCAAATAATATGATTAAAGTATTTGGTAAAGGTCATAAAGAACGATATGTCCCTATGAATACTCATATAGTAGAAGCATTAAAGGCTTATCTTGAAGTCGCAAGACCAGAAATAATGTTAAAAAAAGAACTAGAAGATCATGGATTTTTATTAGTAAATAGTCATGGTGGCCCGCTAACAACAAGAGGCGTAAGACTAATAATTGAGAATATTGGAATGAATTTACCAGAACATATCAAGGCCCATCCTCATACATTTAGACATACCTGTGGTAGTGATTTATTATGTGGTGGAGCTGACCTTAGAGTAGTTCAAGAAATACTTGGTCATGCCAATTTATCAACCACTCAAATCTATACTCACGTATCAAAAGAACAAATAAAAAAAGTTTATCTTGAACATCATCCAAGACAAACTCAAGTAAATGAGAAAAAGAAATAGGAAAAAATTGTTAAGAATAAAAAGCAATAGGAGGCTTTATGATTAAAATTGAACGTGCTTTACACAAAGACGCTAAAGAATTATTAGAAGTTCAAAAATCAGCATTCAAAAAATATTTAGATAAATATGGAGAATTTGACAGTAATCCATATCACATGACATTACATAGAATGGAATTTAATATTAAATATCGTTTTGGTCAATACTACAAAGTTGTAGATGAAGAAACAAACAAAATAATTGGTGGAATCTTTGGCTTTGAAGTAGATCAAAAAGAAGTAATGCAAATAGGTCAATTCTATTTGTTAGATGAATATCAAGAAAAAGGTTATGGTAAAATGGTACTTGAGTATTTTATTAACCAAAATCCAGATGTAGAACAATTCTACCTAGATACAATACTCCAAGAACAATACAATGTAGATTTCTACAAACATTTTGGCTTTGAAATCATTGATACAGAAGAAGAACACGAAGGCTTAACTTTTGTTACGCTTCTTAAGAAAAAAGAAAATAATTAACTAAAGATTATGAATTTTAATTCCTAAGTATTATCACTATTTTCACGTATGACAAAAGCTAATTAGAAAGTCATCTTCTTGAAATTTTAATAGGAATGATATATAATCTTAGTTGTCATAAAACTCCCCTCTGGTATTTTCTAAAAAGAACAAATGTACTAGAAAATATATTATGACATCTAAAAACCATATCTTTATAGGTATGGTTTTTTTAATATTAAAGTTAAAAATTAGTTAGTACATAAATTAAATTTGTACATAATAAAACTGAATATTAAGATTAATAGTTTTAAATGTAATAGGTATATACAAAATTATAAGCATTATTATTTGTAAAATACGAAAAAATGTGATATAATTATCAATGGCAAAAAATACACACAAAAGATGAGCATGTCGTCTAGTGCTTTGGTGGCGGTATGCGTGGACTCTTTTGGCGGCCAAAACAAAATAAAAAGAAAGAAGGAAATTTAAAATGTCAGTAGTTACAATGAAGCAATTACTAGAAGCAGGAGTTCATTTCGGACATCATACTCGCCGTTGGAACCCTAAGATGAAGGAGTATATTTTTAATGCAAGAAATGGTGTATACATCATTGACTTACAAAAAACAGCAGATAAGATTGAAGAAGCTTATGCTGCAATGGTTGAAATCGTACGTAATAACAATTGTAAAGTTTTATTCGTAGGAACTCGTAAACAAATCCAAGATATCATTAAAGAAGAAGCTATCCGTTGTGGTCAATACTATGTTGACAAACGTTGGTTAGGCGGAACAATGACTAACTTCAAGACTGTTCGTAGATCAATTGCCAAACTATACAGAATTGAAGAAATGGAAAAAGATGGTACTTTTGAAAAATTAACTAAAAAAGAAGTCGCTGGCTACAAGAAAGAACAAGCTAAACTTGAAGGTTTCTTTAGTGGAATTAAAGAAATGACAACACTTCCAGGTGCTCTATTTGTTGTAGACCCTAAGACTGAACATAATGCTGTTGCAGAAGCTCGTAAATTACATATACCTGTATTTGGTCTAGTTGATACAAACTGTGACCCAGATGATGTTGATTACGTTATCCCTGCAAATGATGATGGTGTAAGAGCTGTTCGTCTAATCGTTGGTGTTATGGCTAACGCAGTACTTGAAGGTAATGGCGTTGCTGTTGAACCTTACGTTCTTCCAGAAGAAGAAAAAGTTGAAGAAGAAAAACCTCAAAAAGAAGCAAGACCTCAAAGAGATCAAAAACCTCGTAAACCTCGTCCTGCTAGAAAACCTGTAGAAGCTGCATCTCAAGAAGCTCCAAAAGAAGAAGCAAAAGTTGAAGCTGCACCTCAAGAAGCTCCAAAAGCTCAAGAAGAATAATTAATAGGAGGCACACAATGATTACTGCATCATTAGTAAAAGAATTAAGAGAAAAAACTGGCGCTGGTATGATGGACTGCAAAAAAGCCCTTACTGAATGTAATGGTAATATAGAAGCTGCTATCGACTGGTTACGTGAAAAAGGTATTGCAAAAGCTGCAAAGAAGGCAACAAGAATTGCTGCTGAAGGTCTTTGTGATGTTGCAATCAATGGTAATAAAGCATATTTATATGAATTAAATTCAGAAACTGATTTCGTTGCTAAAAATGAAAAATTCTTAAACTTATTACATCAAATTGGTGAAGCTTGTGTTGCAAGCGATGCTGCATGTGAAAAATGTGCACTTGCTGCTACATACAATGGCCAAACAGTAGAAGACTTAATCATTGCTGCTACAGCAGTAATTGGTGAAAAAATTAGTCTTCGTCGTATGGTAAGAATTGAAAAAGCAGACGATGAAGTATTCGGTGTTTATAAACACAATGGTGGTAAGATTGTTGTTGTATCTGTAATTAAAGGTACTGATGCTCTAGTTGCAAAAGACATTTGTATGCATGTTGCAATGTACAATCCTCGTTACCTTGATGAAGCATCTATTAATCAAGAAGATTTAGATCATGAATCAGATGTAATCAAAGCTGAAATTGCTAATGATCCTGCTAATGCATCTAAACCTGCTAACATCATTGAAAAGATGGTATTAGGCCGTCTTGCTAAATTCAAAAAAGAAATTTGCTTAGTTGATCAAGCTTTCGTTAAAGATCCATCTGTTACAGTTGCTCAATATCTAAAGAGCCATAACAGTAGTGCTGTTGCTTACGTTCGTTATGAAGTAGGTGAAGGCATGGAAAAACGTGCTGATGATTTCGCTGCAGAAGTTGCTGCTGCAACAGCTGCTGCTAAAGCTAACAACTAATAAAAAATAACAAAAGGGAGAATCATTAATGCAAAGAGTAATTTTAAAATTAAGTGGTGAGGCTCTCGCAACCCAACAAGGTACAGGAATTAATCCTGTAAAGGTAAAAGAAATAGCTGAAGAAATTAAAAATCTTGTAAATGAAAACATTCAAGTTGGTGTCGTAATCGGTGCTGGAAACATCTGGCGTGGAAGAGATGCAAGTGAATTTATGATGGATAGAGTAAGTGCTGATTATATGGGCATGCTTGCGACAATCTTAAATTGCTTAGCTCTTAAAAACACTCTTGAAAATTTACATGTTCAAGCTGTCGTAATGACTTCACTTTCAATGCCAAGTGTTGCTGAACCATATGTTCGTGAAAAAGCTTTAAATCATTTAAATAAAAACCGTGTTGTAATATTTGGTGGTGGCACTGGTTCCCCATTATTTTCTACCGACACATGTGCAGCCTTACGTGCTAAAGAAGTTAATGCTTCTGTCATCTTAATGGCTAAAAATGGTGTTGATGGAGTATATAGTGATGACCCAAGAGTTAACAAAAAAGCATTTAGATATGAGTATCTAACATATGATCAAATGTTAACTGACCATCTACATGTTATGGATCTTACAGCCGCA
Source organism: uncultured Bacilli bacterium (assembly GCA_934133195.1). Taxonomy (GTDB): domain Bacteria; phylum Bacillota_I; class Bacilli_A; order ML615J-28; family CAG-313; genus UMGS75. The sequence continues at coordinate 27,060 of CAKPAZ010000010.1, forward strand.
ACTCTTTGTAGTGAAAATGATATTAAAACAATTGTCTTTGATATGAATGTTAAAGGCAATATTACCAAAGTAATTAAACATCCAGAAATTGGAACAATTATTACTAAATAAATAGGAGGAATAAAATGATTAACGAAATTATTACCGAATGTGGTCAAAAAATGGAAAAAACCATCGAAGCCTTAAAAAAAGATTTCGCCTCAATTAGAACTGGAAAAGCTAACCCAAGTATTTTAAATGGTGTTTTGGTTGAATATTATGGCTCAATGATGCCTGTTAACCAAATTGCTAATGTCTCAGCTCCTGATCCTCAAACTATCTTAATTAAGCCTTATGATAAATCAGTATTAAAAGGAATTGAAAAAGCAATTCAAACAGCAAACCTTGGATTCAATCCTCTTAACGATGGTGATGTTGTTAGAATTCCTATTGCACCATTAACTGAACAAACAAGAAAAGATTTAGTTAAACAAGCTAAAAAGAATGCTGAAAATGCTAAAGTTGCTATTCGTAATGTTCGCCGTGAATACATGGAAATGTTAAAGAAAATGGAAAAAGATGGTGAAATGTCTGAAGACGAATTAAAACGTGCTACAGATAAAGTTCAAAAAGTTACTGATGAATATATCTTAAAAATAGATCAATTAACAAAAACTAAAGAAGACGACATTATGTCAATCTAACAAAAAAAGGGTTAACCAATTTAATATGGTTAGCCCTTTACTTTTATTCATATTTTTGGCTTTTTTTTCTAAAATATAGTATAATGAATTGATATGAGGAAAATGATATGAATATAAATGATTTAAAAACATCAATTATGGCTAAACCCCTTCCCAAACATATTGGTATAATTCTTGATGGAAATGGAAGATGGGCAACCAAAAGATTACTTCCAAGAATTAAAGGACATGAAAAAGGTGTAAAAACCTTAAAAGAAATTGTTGAAGCAACCATGGAACTCCAAATTCCTAATCTTACAGTTTTTGCTTTTAGTACAGAAAATTGGAATCGTCCAAAACAAGAAGTGGATTACCTTCTTTCTCAAATTAAAACTTTTTATCAAAAAAGTTTAACAACATTAATAGAGAAAAAAATAAGAGTAAAATTTATTGGATTTAAAGAAAGAGTTCCTCAAGATATTTTAATTCTAATGGAAGAAATTGAAAATAAAACAAAAATATTTACAACATTCACTTTTACCATAGCATTTAATTATGGATCTAGACAAGAAATAATAAATGCCTGTAAAATGGTAGCACAAGATGTAAAAGACGGCAAACTAAAAATCAATGATATTGATCAAAAAACATTTGAAAGTAAATTATTTACATCAGATTTATATCCACTTGATTTTATTATTAGAACGAGTGGGGAGATGAGATTAAGCAATTTTCTTCTTTATCAAGCCTCTTACGCAGAATTATATTTTCCAAAAACATTATGGCCTGATTTCCATAAAAAAGAGTATTATCAAGCAATAATGGAATATCAACAAAGAAATAGAAGATTTGGGGGAATTAAATAATGAAAAAAAGAGTAATTACAGGTTTTTTAATGGGAGTAGTAATGCTTCCTATCCTAATCCTTGGCGGATGGTTTATGTTTGGACTTGCGGTAATTCTTTCTTATATGGCAACATATGAACTAGTTAAAATGCACAGTGAAAAAAGAAATTTATCAAAAAAATATAAATTTATCATTCCATTATTTTCAAGTATGTTAGTAGCACTTGGAACATTCACATATCTATTACAAGATCACTTTGAACTTAGTGATTTAATCTTTGCGTTAATTGTTATGTTTAGTCTTTTAATGGTAGTATCTTTGTTCAATAGTGAACTTCATACAACAGATATTTTAATATTCTTTGGTTTTATCTTATATGCAGGCCTTGGAATTTTCCTTGCGACATCAAGCAGATATATTACAAATATCAATGGAGAAGAAAACAAATGGTTTGGTCTTGTATTGATGAGTTATGTTTTATTAACCACAATGTTTACAGATATGGGAGCATATAATTTTGGTTTACTTCTTGGAAAACACAAATTATGTCCTACCATTTCTCCTAAAAAAACCATTGAAGGAGCAATCGGTGGTAGTTTATGTGGTACAATTGTTGGTACCTTACTACTTTGTTTATGTGAACATTATATGAACTTTAATCTACTTTCAATATCAAATTCTGTATTGAATGTAGTAGTTATTGGAGTAATAACTTTAGTATTAACTATCTTTGCACAATTTGGTGATTTAGTTGCATCTAAATTAAAAAGAGAATATGAAATCAAAGATTATGGTTTTATCTTCCCTGGCCATGGTGGTGTAATGGATAGATTTGATAGTATTATTATGACAGGTACAATATTTATGGTTATATTAATACTTATTGGAGTTGTTGTAATATGATTCAATTTATAGTTCTAGGTGCAACCGGAAGTATCGGAACCCAAACCCTAGATATAATACGAGAAGACAAAAACTTAAAACTACTTGGTTTTAGTTTTAAAAATAATTTACAAAAAGCTTTAGAAATTATTGAAGAATTTAAACCTAAATATGTTTCTTTAATGAATGAATCTCATGAATCAATAATTAAAGATAAATGCCCAAACATTAAAGTATTTTGTGGTACAAAAGGATTAGTTGATTTAGTAAGTGTAAATGAACAATTCAAAATAGTTAATGCATTAGTTGGCTCAGTAGGACTTGAACCAACATATTATGGTATTTTAAATAAAAAAGACATCTTGCTTGCGAATAAAGAAACCTTAGTGATTGCAGGGGAAATAATAATGCCACTTGCTAAAGAAAATAATGTAAATATTTACCCTTTAGATAGTGAGCATTCAGCAATATTTCAGTTGTTAGATGATAAAAATCAAAAAGAAATTAGAAAATTAATCATCACTGCGAGTGGTGGAGCCTTAAGAGATTATAATAGAAATGAGTTAGAAAATGTCACAAAACAAGAAGTTTTAGCACATCCTAATTGGCAAATGGGTGATAAAATAACAGTTGATTGTGCAACAATGATGAATAAAGGATTTGAAATAATTGAAGCTCATTATTTATTTAATGTAGACATTGATAATATTGAAGTTTTAATTCATCGTTCATCAATAGTTCATTCAATGGTAGAATTTAATGATTACTCAATTTGTGCTCAAATGGCATCCCCAGATATGCATTTACCAATTCACTATGCTATTTACAATAAATTACATAAAAAATGTGATATAATAAAGCAGCTTCCACTTGATAAACTATATCACTTAAGTTTTGAACCACTTAATAATGAACGTTATCCACTAGTTTCCCTCGCAAAACAGACCTTAAAAAAAGGTGGTATTTATCCATGTATAATGAATGCTGCGAATGAAGCAATCGTAAAATTATTCTTAGATGGTAAAGCAAAATTTACAGATATTGAAAAAATCATAAAAGAGGAAGTAAATAATCCAGATTATAATATATATAATCAAAAAGAATTAACCATTAATACATTATTAGAATTAGATCAACTTGTAAAAAATAATGTATACAATAGAAAGGTAGGGTAATTATGGTATATGTACTTGGGGCATTAGCATTTATAATTGTATTAATGCTAATTGTTACTATTCATGAAATGGGACATTTCCTAATGGCTAAACGTGCTAATATTTTATGCTATGAATTTTCACTAGGAATGGGACCATTAATTTATCGAAAGAAATGTAAGGAAACTTACTTTTCAATTAGAGCTATTCCCATCGGAGGATTTGTATCACCAGCAGGGGAAGATGGCGATCAAGACTACATTGAAGATGGAAAAGATGTAAAACTTGAACTTGATGATTCATCACGTGTTGTTAGAATTATTCATAATGTTTTGGATGAAAGATATAAAGAATTACCACTTTATCGTGTAATTTCACATGATTTATTTGGTACACTTGAAGCTTTACCAGATGAATTGTTTGTTGAAGTTGCTCCTATCAATGAAGATGGAAGTTTAGCTGAAGCAACAAAATTCACGGTAAATAGAGATTGTATTGTTGAATTCAAAAAGAAAGAAGAATATCAAATAGCTCCAAAAAATAGAAGCATGAGTTCAAAAAGCGTTGGTGCTCGCTTCTTAACAATTTTTGGTGGACCATTTATGAATTTCTTACTTGCACTTGTGTTATATTTTATTATTGGCCTTTTCCAAGGCTATCCTCAAATGAATAAAACAAAATTAAATGTTGTTGATAAGAATGCTCCTGTTTATGGCATTCTTCAAGAGGATGATGAAATACTTAGTATAAATGGTACTAAGGTAAGTAAGTGGAATGATATTTCTACAAGCTTAGCTGACATCGCAAGCGGTAAAGTTGATGCTTTTAATGGTAGTGTTAAAGTTGAATATAAAGATAAAGATGGAAACGTAAAGACAGCTTTAATTTATCCAGCTGTATCAGTTTATTCAATAGAATTAATGCTTAACCAAGATAATACAAAAAATAATGAAGTTGTAGTTGGTGAATATTCCAGCAATAATACAAAAACTAAGTCATATAAAGCGGGACTTAGAAAAGGTGATGTTTTAACCTCAATTAAAGTTAAAACTAAATCAGAGTCAACAACTATTACAACAATTAATGATTTACTAAAATTCTTTACAGGATTAGATGAATCATGTGATGTAGAAATCACATATAATAGAGATGGTGAAGCGGGAACTGCTGTAATTGAAACATATAGTAAAGATTTACTAGAAAGTCAAGGCGTAACCCAAACAAAAGTTCAACTTGGTGTTTCTCCACAATATGAATTTGATTTCGGCAAATTGTTATATATGCCTTGGGCAAATACTGCCGAATCATCAATTGGTATTTTTAAAACTTTAGGTTTATTATTTACTGATTCATCAGTTCATATTGATGACTTTAGTGGTCCTGTGGGAATTTTCCAATTAATCACAAATACTGTTTCATCAGGTATTTTACCACTATTATCATTAATGGCATACTTAAGTGTTAATATTGGATTTGTAAACCTATTACCACTTCCAGCCCTTGATGGTGGTCGTTTAGTATTCATTATCTATGAAGCAATCACTAAAAAGAAACCAAGTCAAAAAGTAGAAAACATCGTTCATACTGTTGGATTCTTACTTCTAATGGCATTATTCGTATTTATTACATTTAATGATGTTTTACGTCTTTTTGGATGTAAATAGTAATATCAAACCTTATCGCTATATGATAAGGTTTTTTATTTATTATTATCAATTAATAGAACTCTTAGAAAAAATATGGTATAATATATACTAAATAAGAGGTACTAACATGGAAGAAAAAAATAGCATAGGGTTAATATCCAACAAGAATGAACGAATATTTGAACTTGATGCCTTAAGAGGATTAGCAGTAATCGCAATGATTATTGATCATTTCTTAATTCTTGTATCCTTTAGCGCAGGCTATGGTGGATGGGGCATGATGATATTTAAAAACTATAATGATATCGATAGTTCCTTTATTAATGCCTTAGTAAAGTTCGCTGATGCATTTGAAATGAGTACATTTAGGGAAGTGTGTCACTATATTTTTGTAACCTTATTTTTAACCATCTGTGGGATTAGTTGTACATTTAGTAAGTCTAATGTCAAAAGAGGTATAAAGATAATTGGTGCAGGTCTTATAGTAACCCTTGCGACTGTCATAATATCTAAAGTATCAGGTGATGAATTTTATATCCTTTTTGGAATTCTTTCAACTCTTGGTGTATCAGTCTTAATTTATGCCTTATGTGAAAAAATATATAATAATAAATGGTTTTTCTTAATCATTGGTTGCCTAATCATCTTATGGGGATTCCTCATTAATTGGTGGAATGCTCCAAGACTTAACAACATTCATGAACTTAATTTTCCAAATGTAATTAAAATGATTCTTGGATATGTCGTATATGGTGAAGATTGCTTTGGCTTAATTCCATGTACTGGTGTTGTCTTTATTGGAGCTTTTATTGGAAAAACTTTATATAAAGATAGAAAAACAAAACTACCAAAATTAAAGGGTAAATGGGTAACGCCTTTTACATTTGTTGGTACTCATGCCCTATGGGTATACTTATTACATCAAGTGATCGCAGTAATTATAATTTTCTTATTATATGTAATTGCAGGATATAGAATCTAGGAGGTAAAGATATGGATTTTAATGTTTCACTATATGATATTGTTAAAAATTCTTCAGATAAATATCCAACATCAGTAGCTATACACTATGAAAATAAAAATTTAACATACAAACAACTTATTAATAAAATAGACCTTCTCGCAAGCTATTTAAATAGTATTGGTGTAAAACCCAAAGATGTAGTAACTGTATGTATGCCAAATATGCCACAAGCTGTTTATGCCTTTTATGCGATAAATAAACTTGGAGCAATCATTTATGAAGTACATCCTAAAACAACATGTACTCAAATGAAAAAGTATTTAACAAAATCAAATAGTAAATATTTACTTGTGATTGATATTTTTGCTGAAAAATACATATCTTTAATTAATGAATTAGATATAAAAATAATTACATTTAACCCCTTTAAAAACTTTAATCTTATTAAAAAAATCTATTGTGATAAAAAATCTCCAACAAAAGAAATAATAAGATATGATGATTTAAAGATTAATAAAACAAACATTCCTCCATATAAATGGGATCCTAAGGAAACTTCAGTTCTTCTTAATACTGGTGGAACTACAGGTGAATCAAAACAAATTGAATTATCATCAAGTGCAATCAATCATTTAGCAGGCGATGGCACCGAAATATTAGGTATTACCGACGGTAGAGGTGTTTACATGTTTGCGGTACTACCAATGTTTCATGGTTTTGGTCTTTGTATGGGAATTCATGCTCCTTTAATGTATGGGGCTGCTGTTTCTTTAATGATGAAATTTCATACTAAAGATACAATTAAACTAATAAAGAAAAACAAACTTACAATATTAATTGGAGTCCCTGCAATCTTTAAAGCTCTCCTTAAAAATAAAAAGTTTTATACAAAGAAATTAAAGAATATTACTGTATCATATGTTGGTGGTGATTTTGTATCACATGATTTAATTGAATCATTCAATAAAGTAATGATTACATATGGTTCAAAAGCTAGACTTTATGAAGGATATGGACTAACTGAAACCGTAACAGTATGTACTGTAAATACTGATAAAGAACACCAAATGGGAAGTGTAGGAAAAGCCGTTGGTTTCGCAAAACTTGGTATTATCGATTCAACAACTAATCAATTTTTAAAACCCAATGCATGTGGTGAAATTGTTGTAAGTGGTGAAGTTTTAATGAATGGTTATTATCAAGATGAAGAACTAAACAAGCAAGTTTTCTTTACAGATGAAAATAATGTAAAATGGCTTAAAACAGGCGATTATGGATATCTTGATGAAAATGACTATTTATTCTTTAAACAACGTTTAAAAAGAATTGTTAAAATATCAGGTGTAATAATATGTCCATCAGAAATAGAAAATGTAGTTTCAAAACTTCCTGAAGTTCATGAAGTTTATGCTACTTCAATAGAACATGAAACCAAAGATCATATGATTGTTTTATTTGTTAATAAAAATAGAAATATGGAAATTACTAATGAATTACTAACAGAAAAAATTAATGAGTTAGTAGTAGAAGAAGTATCAATTTATGCTAAACCATATAAAATTATATATATGGATGAAATGCCAAAAACGGAAATTGGAAAAATTGATGGAAAGAAGTTAGAAGAAAACTTATAGAAGGTGATTACTATGGAAAGATATGATTTAAATAAAAACTTAGCCCAAATGTTAAAGGGCGGAGTAATAATGGATGTTACAAATGTTGAGGAAGCAAAGATTGCTGAAGAAGCAGGTGCAGTTGCCGTAATGGCACTTGAAAGAGTACCATCTGACATTAGAAAAGAAGGTGGAGTCGCAAGAATGAGTGACCCCGCGATGATAAAAGAAATCCAAAAAGCTGTTTCAATTCCAGTTATGGCAAAGGTAAGAATTGGTCATTTTGTTGAAGCTCAAATTCTTGAAGCAATTGAAGTGGACTATATTGATGAATCTGAAGTATTAACTCCAGCTGATGAAGCATATCATATTGATAAACACAATTTTAAAGTACCATTCGTTTGTGGTGCAAGAAACTTAGGAGAAGCTCTTCGTCGTATAAATGAAGGAGCAAGCATGATTAGAACAAAAGGTGAAGCTGGAACTGGTAATGTTGTTGAGGCAGTACGTCATCAAAGAACAATGACTACTCAAATTAAATCATTACTCGCAATGGATGATGAAGCATTAGCATTTGTTGCACAAGAAATGAGAGTGCCACTTGAACTTGTAAAGTGGGTTAAAGAAAACCAAAAACTTCCAGTTGTTAACTTTGCAGCTGGTGGAATTGCAACTCCTGCTGATGCTGCTCTTCTTATGCAACTTGGCAGTGAAGGCGTCTTTGTAGGTTCGGGAATCTTTAAATCAAGTGATCCAAGAAAAAGAGCTAGAGCAATTGTAGAAGCAGTAACATATTATAATGATCCTAAAAAACTTGCAGAAATAAGTGAAAACTTAGGCCTTGCAATGCCTGGTATTGATATTCGTGATCTTGAAGAAAACAAAAAACTAGCCAATAGAGGAAACTAATGAAAGTTGGTGTTTTAGCATTACAAGGTGGAGTAATTGAACATGTTGAGATGCTTCAAAAAATTGGTGTTCAACCCATCTTAGTAAAAAAAGTAAGTGATTTAGATGATATTGATGGAATAATTCTTCCAGGTGGTGAAAGTACCACTATTGGAAGATTACTAAAAATTTTTAATTTGCTTGAACCATTAAGAAAGAAAATTAAAGATGGCCTTCCTACTTATGGTACATGTGCAGGCTTAATTCTTCTTGCTAAAGAAGTGATAGGTGAGGCTCCTTATCTTGAAGTTATGGATATTTCAGTTAAAAGAAATGCCTATGGAAGACAATTATCAAGTTTTACAACAAATCAAGTAATTAAAGAAATCGATGAATCACCAATACCTTTAGTATTTATTAGAGCTCCTTGGATTGAAAAGGTCGGCAAAAATGTTCAAGTCCTTTTAGAATTAGATGGAAAAATTGTTTGTGCGAAGGAAAACAATATTTTAGTATCAAGTTTTCATCCTGAACTAACAAATGATGAAAGAGTTCATCGTTACTTTATAGAAATGATAAAAACCGCTAAATAGCGGTTTTATTTTTAAAAGTGATTATGATTATGACGATGGGAAAGGGGAGTTACCCCCCTTCCCTTTTTAAATTGCGGGGTAACAAGTTGTTTCACAATTAATAGGTTCAAAACATTGAACACAACAAATACAATCAATTTTTACAATTACAGTATAAGTAGTACAAGTAATTGTTCCATTAGTATTTTGTAATAAACGTAAAACCACAGTATCGTTTCCACGTACTGCTTCAACTCGGAATAGGTCAGTAGTAGTTCCGTCCACACCAATTGGAGCAGCTAATTTATTACATCCTGAATAAATGGAAATAGGTTTTGTATTATACATTGCTGTTAACATACAGTTTTCACAACCATCAGCGTTAGTTTGAATAACTGCGTCACGTTGCATTTTATCTAAACGTCTTAAAAGGTCAGCTATTGTAGTACCATTTGTATTGTTGGTATTTGTGTTATTGTTACGTGTATCATAGCAAGTCATAATCAAGCACCTCACTTTCAATATATTATATGTTGTAGTTGAAAATAATGATGGGTGAAAATCATCTAGTTAAAAAAATATAATAAAAAATTAATTAGACCAACAGTTAAACAGTATAATCCAAAAAACTTAATTTTGTTAATATTTAATTTATTAAAAAACCATCTAATAGAAAAACTAGTCGCAACAAATGCACTAACAAAAGCAATACTTGTTGGAATAATATCAATAGCGTTAAAGTCGAGTTTAATAAGAGCTAAAACAAAAGCTCCAAGACTTGCGATAATATAAAGAAAAAAAGAAAACTTTAAAGTTTTTTTGATGGTACAATCATGACTTAATCCTGCAGATAAAGTTAACCCGCTCCTGCTAAGACCAGGTACAACCGCAATCCCTTGAAGTAATCCAATCCAAAAAGCTGAACCAGTAGTAATTTCTTCATTAACACAACTTCCTTTTTTAAGTTTAAAAAAAGAATAAAATAAAACAATACTTGTAAGTATTAAACATATAGAACAAGTAAAACTATTTAAAAAGTATTTATCAATATAGTCATTAAACAAAATACCAATAACTCCAGCTGGGATGCTCGCAATAATAATATTAAAAAAGTATTTACGATTTAAATAATGACTAGTATTATTAGTAAAAGTATTTTTAATTAAAGTTATGATATCTTTGAAAAAGAAAATCATAATTGCTAAACATGAAGCAAAATTAACAAAAATCTCCGTTTCAAGGCTCATTTTTTCAAGTCCTAAATATTCATTTAAAAAGACCATATGAGCACTACTTGATATAGGAAGAGGTTCAGTTAACCCCTGAATTAAACCAATTAAGATATATTTTAATATACGCATACTTACCTCCATTTAAATTTATATATGCAATTTACTACTAAAAAATACCAATTTAGGGTATAATTAATATATATGGAGGAAGTATAAAAATGAAATCAATATTAATTCTTGAAAATACCAACCTAAACCTCTTACCACTCTTAATAGCAGTAATCGTAATGGTTATTCCTATTATAACTTTATTAATAATTGCTTTAATCAAGTTTATTGCTAAAAACTTTAAGAGAAATCATAAAAAGGTTGAAACAAAAGAAGATATTAAAAATAAATACTTAGCACCTTTTGGTGATGATAATATTGTTTCAATATCAAAAAATTTAAATCGTGTAACAGTTGAAGTAAAAGATATAAATAATGTAAACTTTGATGGCTTACGTAATTTAGGTGTGGGAGTTTTAATCTCAGGTAATACAATTAAATGTTCATCTGCTGAATTCGCACGTACAATTGAAGACTAAAAAAATAAGCCACCTAAAAGGGTGGCTATTTAAATATACTATGGAGGATATATATATGAATAATAACTTTGAACAAATTGTAATGAATAATAAAGAACAAATTATCAAAACATTACAAGAACTAATTCAAATCAAAAGTGTATATGATGAATCAACTAAAACAGCTGAAGCCCCTTTTGGAAAGGGCATAAATGATGCTCTTAGATATATGGAGAAAAAAGCCAAAGAAGATGGCTTTGAAGTTTTAAACGATAATGGATATGCACTTGAAATATCATATGGAGAAGGAGAAAAAAGCGTTGGCGTGCTATGTCATTTAGACGTAGTTCCCGAAGGTAAAAACTGGATGTACCCTCCATATGAAGCAAGAATCGTCGATAATAAAATTTATGGTAGAGGATCAACTGATGATAAAGGTCCACTAATCGCTAGTTACTTTGCTTTAAAATTTATTAAAGATGCTAATATTAAACTAAAAAACAAAATTAAGTTAATTCTTGGTACTGATGAAGAAACCGCATGGCGTGGCATCCATCACTATTTAGAAAGTCATCCTTTACCTGATCTTGGTTTCTCACCTGACTGCTCTTTCCCTCTTGTTTATGGAGAAAAAGGAAGAATGGCAATAGATCTAAAAATCAAAGATGTTAATAAATGTGCAGTTTCCACTGATGCTTTAATATCATTAAAAGGTGGAGAACGTTACAACGTTGTTATCGATGAAGCTACAGCCATCGCAAGAATTAATGTAGTTGATGAATTTATGAAATATTTAAAAGAAAATCATCTTGAAGGTGATGTTACGGAAAAAGATGGCAAGTATGAATATTTCCTAAAAGGTACAGCTGCTCATGCAATGGAACCAGAAAAAGGAATAAATGCGGGAACTCACCTTTGTAATTTCTTTAAAAATTATTCATCAAATCAACTTGTAAAATATGTTGCAGAAAACCATCATTTAGATTTTAATCTAAATAATATGGGACTAAGTTATACTGATTATGAAATGGGACCAATAACATGTAATATTGGTATCATTGATATTAATCCTGATAACACAAGAGTTACTCTTGACATTAGATATCCGGAAAGATACGATGTTGAAAATTTCAAAAAAGTATATGCTAATATTCTTTCCAAATACAATCTTGAAATAACTAACTTTGAACATAAGGTTCCTCACTATGTAAGTCCAAATAGTGAATTAGTAAAAGCTTTATATGAAGCATATGTAAAAAATACTAACGATTCAGCTCATAAACCATTTACAGTAGGAGGAGGAACTTATGCAAGTATCCTTGAAAATGGAGTTGCATATGGAATGGGATTCCCTTATGAAGAAGAACTTGCTCATCAACCTAATGAATTCTTAGATATTGATAGTTTATTAAAAGGAATCTTAATATATATAGATGCGATACTCGCAACAGGAGATATGGATGCGTAGAAGAAATGTAAAAAATGCTCATGAACGCCTTGTTCAAAATGAAAAACTTGTAATATTAGAACCAGAAAGTTATAAAGGAAAATGGCAATCATTATTTGAAAATGATAACCCTATCTATCTAGAAATAGGAATGGGAAAAGGTGATTTTATCATTGAAAATGCCAAACAAAATCCGAATATTAACTATTTAGGTCTTGAAAAATATGAAAGTGTTATTGTTCAAGCGGTGGAAAAAGCAAAAGACTTAAATCTAAAAAATCTCTATTTAATCTGTTATGATGCAACAACGATTAATAAAGTATTTGATAAAGAAGAAATATCAAAAATTTATTTAAACTTTTCTGATCCATGGCCTAAATCAAGACATGAAAAAAGAAGACTAACATCTTCAAACTTTTTAAAACAATACATTGAAATTTGTAAAAAACCAGTTACAATTGAATTCAAAACAGATAACAAAGAACTATTTGAATATAGCCTTGTATCACTAAATAACAATGGTTGGAAATTCTTAGATCTATCTTTTGATTTACATCAAAAGTATGAAAACGTAATAATGACAGAATATGAAAAAAAATTCCATGCTATGGGACATAACATATATTTCGTTAAAACAGAATATGAGGAAAAGAAATGAAAGCATATTTAGGCTCTACTAATATAGTTAAAGTAAATGCATGTAAAGAAATTCTTGAACCATATGGATATGAAGTTATACCATGTAATGTTGATAGTAAAGTTAGTAGTCAACCAAAATCAGATTTAGAAACCATTACAGGAGCTACTAATAGAGCTAAAGCCTTACCAAAGGATGGCTTAAGAATTGGACTTGAAGCTGGGGTAGAAATCTTAGATGATATAATGTATCTAACAAACTTTGGAGTTTTAATTGATGAAAATGATAACATCTATAGAGCAGGAGGAACAAGAATACCTCTTCCAAATATAATTAAAAGCTTAATTATCAACGAAAATATGGAATTAAGTGTTGCGATGGATACATATTTTAAAACCAAAGACATTAAACATCAAAATGGAGCTATTGGTTATTTTACTTGTGATCTAGTTAAACGAAAAGATATCTTTACCCATATTATGAAACTTCTATATGGAGAGTATTTATATAATAGAAAGGAACAATAAAATGAAAGGTTTAATCTTACTTGCTAACTATTTTGAAGATGTTGAAGCTTTAATTACTATTGATATGTTAAGAAGAGCAAAAATTACCATTGATATGATAAGTCTTAATGAAACCAAAGAAGTAACAACTCAATCAAATATTATAATTCATGCGGATAAAACATATCATGATGTTAACTTTAATGACTACTCATTCTTGATTATTCCTGGTGGTAAAGCAACCTTCCTAACACATCATCATAGTGAGTTTACAAAAAATGCAGTTGATCACTTTATGAATAAACATCAACTTATTGCATGTATTTGTGCAGCACCAAGTGTTCTTGGTATATATGGCTATTTAGATGATAAAGAATTTACTTGCTTCCCATCATGCGAAGAATATATGCCAAAAGGAATATACCTAAAAAATCAAGATGTGGTAGTAACTGATAATATCATAACCTCAAAAGCTGCAGGTACTACATTTAACTTTAGCTATGAAATAATTAAATATTTAACAACTAAAGATACCGCTGAAAAAATTTTAACAAGTGTATATTACAAAAAATAAAAGGAACTCTCAAAAGTTCCTTAATTGTCCCCGTAGCTCAGTGGATAGAGCATCGGTTTCCTAAACCGCTGGTCGTAGGTTCGAATCCTATCGGGGACGCCATTAAAATTTAAATATAAGACGCTAATACTTAATTATAGATTACTGATAGTTGTAACTAAAAATTTAACTTTTTAGGAAAGTGTTAAGTAATCATTATCACATATAATATAGTTTAATAAAAGAACAATAGAATTGATATTAATATGTGAAATAAATATAACAAAGCAATACAGCCTAGTAGAAGAATCTGCTAGGCATTATTTATTTTATATTATCAAATAAAATGACTGTATGTTTGAGTAACTATATTGACAAACATTCAAAATCGGTGTATAATAAAATTACAGGTGTAACGTTACACATGAAACTTTAAAAAGGAGAATTAACTATGCCAAGAGATTTTTTATTTACAAAAGATGAAATTATAAAGGCTGCGATTGATTTGACAAGAGAAAAAGGATTTTCTGCAGTTTCTGCTCGTGCCTTAGGAGAAAAACTTGGTACTTCATCTCGTCCTGTGTTCAGTCACTTCAGTAATATGGAAGAAGTACAACAAGCTATCATAAAAGCAGCAAACGACCTTTATCAAACATATAGAAAAGAAGAAATAACAAGTGGTAAATATGTACCATATAAAGCAAGTGGTATGGCATATATTCGTTTTGCAAAAGAAGAAAAAGAATTATTTAAACTACTTTTTATGCGTGATCGTTCACAGGAAACTATCAAAGAAAAACCTGAAGAGATGGATGCATTAATTGCACTTATTTGTAAGCAAGTTAACATCAATAAAGAAGAAGCTAAATCGTTCTATCTTGAAATGTGGGCTTTCACCCATGGTATTGCAACAATGGTGGCTACAAACTATCTCGATTGGAACGAAACCTTCATTAGTCGTGCCTTAACAGATGCTTACGAAGGTTTAAAGTCTCGATATGAAAATGGAGAAGGAAATAATGATTGAAGTTAAAGAAATCAAAAAAAGCTATGGTTTTGGTGAAAACAAAACAGAGGTTTTAAAAGAAATTGATCTCCAAATTAATGATGGTGATTTCATCGTAATTTTGGGTGCTTCAGGATCTGGAAAATCAACACTTTTAAATTGTCTATCAGGACTTGAACAAGTAGATAGTGGAAGTATAATATATGATGGAGTAAATATAACAGAATTTTCTGATAAAGCATTAACCAAATTTCGTAAAGACAATATTGGTTTTATTTTTCAACAATATTATCTTCTTCCTAATATGACAGTTGAAAAAAATGTTCGTATGGGAGCAGATCTTGTAGACAATAATGATTATCGAGAAATTATTAAAGCAGTAGGATTAGAAGAAAAACTTACAAAATATCCATCAGAACTTTCTGGTGGTGAGCAACAGCGTGTCTCCATTGCTAGAGCACTTTCAAAAAAACCAAAGTTTTTGTTTTTAGATGAACCAACAGGGGCCCTAGATGAAAAGACAGGACGACAAATTCTAGACTATATCTGCAAATTACATAATGAGTATGGTTTTACAATTATTATGGTTACACATAATGCTAATATTGCAGAAATTGCTAATACAGTCATTAAAATGAATAGTGGTAAAATCTCAGAAATTTACCACAACACGATCCAAAAAACAGCTTATGAAATAGGATGGTAATACTATGGTAATTGGATTAAAAGACACTGTCAAGTTGTTTGGAATAAGTATTATCGCATGTTGTGCTGTTTTCGTTTGTACATTATTTTTAAGTTATAATATTGATCTTGCAATAATAAAAGATGAAATAACAACAGAAGCAGGAAGAACAATGTACAATGCTCAAGTACTTATGGGAAGAGTAATTGCTTGTGTTTCAGGTGGTTGTTTAATTGCAACTTCCATTGTTATGTTATTATTCTATATAAAAAACTATATTAATACTCACGGGAAAGATCTAGGAATTCTCAAGGCACTTGGGTATTCAAATATGAGTATTGCTAAACATTTTTGGATTTTTGGACTTTCCATATTTGTTGGTTGTATTGTAGGGTATGTTATTGGCTATCTTTATCTTCCAACATTTTATCAAAAGCAAGCTCCAAATACACAAACTCTAATACCAACACTTAAAGTTCAATTTCACCCACTATTGTTATTTTTTCTAGTCGGTGTACCAACCATTGCTTTTAGCCTATTATCAGTATTGTTTGCTTACCAAAAAATAAAAAATCCTGTACTAGACTTACTTCGTGAAAAACAGGATTTAAAATTTAAGATCAATAAAAATGAAAAACAAAATATGTCTTTTTTAAAAGATCTCAGAAGTGTAACACTAAAAAGTAGAAAATCCCTTGTTTTCTTTATAACTTTTTCATCATTTTGCTTTTCAGCAATGGTCCAGATGTCTTTTTCAATGAAAAAAATCGCAAGTGAAACTTTTGCTGGGATGATTTTATCAATAGGTTTAATTCTCGCATTTGTAACCCTATTTCTTTCTCTTTCAAGTGTTGTTAAAGGCAATACAAAAACAATAGCTATGATGCGAGTGTTCGGCTATGATGACAATACTTGTAGCCATTATATATTAGGTGCCTATCGTCTAAGTTCATATATTGGCTTTGTAATAGGTACAATATATCAATATGGATTACTAAAATTAATGATGTCAGTAGTTTTTGAAAATGTTGAAAATGTACCTAATTATAACTTTGATTTAAAGGCATTTATAATTACTATGATAATCTTTGTAATCATCTATGAACTTATAATGTATTTATATTCTCGTGGTATAAAAAAACTTTCTATCAAGAGTATTATGCTTGAGTAACTATCGTAAATCAACAAAAATAACTTTTGTTTTTTAAATTGTAAAATTCAAAAGATAATCTATCATAAAATAAACACAAATTTATTAAAATATTTATACCAATTATGTCAATAACTTTGCAAAATGTCCTAAAAATAATTAATTATAAGCGTAATCTTCAGTACGTTT
>CAKPAZ010000011.1 GCA_934133195.1 uncultured Bacilli bacterium
TACCATATAGAGAAAATATAATTAAATTGTAAAATTCAAAAGATAACTTTTTTGAATATATCATAAGATAATCAGAAGACAATTAAAAATATGATTAAAAGAAATTGCAAAAAAATGGAAACTGTGCTATAATAAGCATAAGAAATGAGGTGATAAATTGAACGATCAAGGAATTTATTATTTTCATCAAGGTACTAATTATGAAGCATATCTTCTTCTTGGTGCCCACTACACCAAAGAAGCAACAACATTTAGAGTTTGGGCTCCTAATGCTAAGAGTGTAAGTGTTGTTGGTGATTTTAACGGATGGAATATATCAAGTAATATTATGCGTAAAATTTCCAATGAAGGTTTATTTGAAGCCATAATACCAGGAGTAAAACTCTATGATTGTTATCAATACGCTATCACCTCAAAAAATAATTCATTAATTATGAAAAGTGATCCATATGGTTTTCATATGGAATTAAGACCTAAGAAAGCTTCAAAAGTATATGATCTAGATAGTTATCAATTTACTGATGATGAATGGATGGAAAAAAGAAAAAAGCTTCAAAATTATCACTCCCCAATCAATATTTATGAAGTACATCTAGGCTCTTGGCGTAGATATCAAGACAATGAGGTGTTTGATTATAAAAAGTTAGCTGAAGAACTAAGTACTTATGCTATTGATATGGGTTATACTCATCTTGAGTTAATGCCACTATCAGAATATCCGTATGACCCTTCTTGGGGTTATCAAGTAACGGGTTATTACTCGATAACTTCAAGATATGGTACTCCCCAAGATTTTATGGAATTTGTTAATATTTGTCATAACAAAGGCTTGGGAGTAATCTTAGACTGGGTTCCTGGGCACTTTACAAAGGATGCTCATGGCTTAATTGAGTTTGATGGAGAATGTGTTTATGAACACCCTAATCCTCTTCGTAAAGAACATCCAGAATGGGGTACAAGATGCTTTGATTATGGAAGATGTGAAGTACAAAGCTTTTTAGTTTCTAATGCGGTTTTCTTTATGGATAAATTTCATATTGATGGCTTAAGAGTTGACGCGGTAGCTTCAATGCTTTACCTAGATTATGGAAGAAAAAATGGTGAGTGGGAACCTAATAGTTTTGGTACAAACATTAATTTAGAGGCCGTTGCCTTCTTAAAGAAATGTAATGATGCGGTACACGCAAGATTTCCTGATGCTTTAATGATTGCTGAGGAATCAACAGCTTATCCTAAAATTACAGTACCAACTCAATATGATGGTCTTGGATTTGACTATAAATGGAATATGGGCTGGATGAACGATTCACTTTCATATATTAAGTTAGACCCAATCTACCGTCAATACAATCATAATAAACTAACGTTTCAAATGACATATATTTATAGTGAACATTATATTTTACCGCTCAGTCATGATGAAGTAGTACATATGAAGGGTTCACTAATTAATAAAATGCCAGGAACATATGAACAAAAATTCGCTGGCGTAAAAGTATATTTATCATATCAAATGACACACCCAGGAAAAAAATTACTTTTCATGGGAGGAGAAATTGGACAATTTAGTGAGTGGAATGAATCAAAAGAATTAGATTGGTCAGTTCTTCAATATGATATGCATAAAGGATTACAAAACTATATTAAACATTTAAATAAACTATATAAGACTTATCCTGCATTATATGAAAATGATTATAATTGGGATGGCTTTAAATGGCTTGTAGTTGATGATTCATCACATAATTTATTATGTTATGAAAGAATCTTTAAAAATGAACATATCATTGTGATTTTGAATTTCTCATTTAGCATGTGGTTCGATTATAAAATTAAAGGAGTATTAAACGGACATTATGAAGTTTTAATCGCAAGTGATGATACAAAATATGGGGGAACCCATAATGATGAAGGTAAAAAGTTTGAAGTAACAAATAATGAATTGGTAATTTCAATACCTTATAGTTCAGCAATTATATTAAAAAGAAAGGTTGAATAAAATTATGTATAATAGTAAGAAATGTATAGCTATGCTACTTGCTGGTGGACAAGGAAGTAGATTATTAGCCTTAACAACAAAGGTCGCAAAACCTGCAGTATCTTTTGGTGCGAAGTATCGTATTATTGACTTTACACTATCAAATTGTGTTAACTCTAATATTGACACCGTTGGTGTATTAACCCAATATCAACCACTTATTCTAAATGAATATATTGGTAATGGCCAACCTTGGGATTTAGATAGAACATATGGTGGGGTACAAATTCTTCCCCCTTATCAAGCAAAAGATCGCATGGATTGGTATAAAGGTACAGCCAATGCTATCTATCAAAATATCAGTTATATTGAAAAATACGCTCCTGAGAATGTTTTAATTTTATCAGGTGACCATATTTACAAAATGGATTATAACCAAATGTTAGAATATCACATTAACAATGATGCTGATTGTACGATTGCAGTTTTAGAAGTTCCACTAAAAGATGCAAGTAGATTTGGTATAATGAATACTGATGAAAATAATAGAATCATTGAATTCGAAGAAAAACCAAAAGTTCCAAAGAGTACAAAAGCTTCAATGGGTATTTATATCTTTAAAACGGATAAACTAATAGAGTATTTAAAGAAGGATGCACTTGATCCAAATTCAAGTAATGACTTTGGAAAAAATATTATTCCAACAATGCTTGAAAAAGGAGAAAAAATGGTAGCTTATCCATTTAAAGGTTACTGGAAAGATGTAGGTACTATCCAAAGTCTATGGGAAGCCAACCAAGACTTAATTGGTGAAAATCCTAAATTTGACATTTACAACCCACATTGGAAAATCCACTCTCGAAATATAGGTATTGAACCTGAATATATCGGTGCACATGCGAAAGTTATAAATTCACTAATTACTGGTGGTGCAAAAGTTGAAGGAACCGTAATCAACAGTATTATTGGATCTAAGGTTGTAATTGAAGAAGGTGCAGAAGTAGTTGATAGTGTTATCTTCTCTAATACCATTATTAAACGTGGTAGTATTGTAAGATATAGTATTATCGATGAAGATGTTGTGATAAATGAAAATGCTACAGTAGGAGAAGCCAAAGCTCCAAATGTTAACATTGCTGTTATTGGTCGTGATGTTAATGTTGAAGCAGGAGCTATAGTACCTGCTGGTGCAAATATAGAAACTGATGTAAGAAAGGAGAAATAACATGAAAGCAGCTGCGATTATCTTTGCAAATTTACAAAATGAAATGTTAGATGAACTAACTCGAAAAAGAACTACAGCGTCTCTTCCTTTTGGTGGAAGATATCGTCTAATCGACTTTGCACTATCTAATATAGTAAGTGCAGACATCGTTGATGTTGGTGTTATTGCTCAAAAGAACTATCAATCATTAATGGATCATGTAGGATCTGGTAAGGATTGGGACTTATCTCGTCGTAATGGTGGATTATCAATTTTCCCTCCTTTCAGCAATTACAAAAGTGATTTCTTATCTACTAATCGTCTAGAAGCCTTAAAAACAATTATGGGATTCATTTCAAAAGTGAAAGATGATACTATTGTTTTAATGGATTGTGATAGTGTAAATGTAATTAACTTTGATGATATTTTAAAACAACATGTTGAAAATAAAGCTGACATTACCGTTCTTTATCAAACATGTGTAGTACCATCAATCTTAAAAGATCACATGAGTTTTGAATTAAATGAAAAAAATAAAGTAGTTAAAGCTACTCTTGATTCGCAAGTAGGTGTACAAGCAAATGTAAGTATTAATGTTTGGATTATGAATCGTCGTTTCTTACAAAGTGCAGTATCTGAGGCTATCTCTCTTGGACAAAATAGTTTTGAAAGAGACATAATCTTAAATAACATTAAGAGTGTTAGGGTCTTTGGTTATGAATATAAAGGTATTTATATGCCAATTACTTCCATTGAAGATTATTATAAAAATAATATGAGATTACTTGATCCAAGTATTCGTGAACAAATCTTTGAACAAGATAATCATCGTATCTACACTAAAGTTCGTGATTCCGCTCCAACAAGATATGGTAGTACAGCTAATGTAGTAAATAGCTTTATTGCTGATGGATGTGAAATCGAAGGAACTGTAATTAATAGTATCTTATTTAGAGGTGTTAAAGTAGGAAAAGGAACTGTCGTTGAAAATTCTATTTTAATGCAAGATACAATAGTTGGGCATAATGTTCACCTAAATTGTGTAATCACTGATAAGAATGTTGCCATCCGTGATCGTAATTCACTATCAGGATGTGAAAAAATACCATACTATTTAAGTAAAAACGCGATGGTATAATAAATTATAGGAGGTCAATATGAGTAATATAGAAAAGGAAATTAAAAAAATAACTTTTGTAACTTCTGAATGTCAACCATTTATCGCATCAGGAGGGTTAGGAGATGTTACAGGATCACTTCCACAACGCATTGTAAAGGCAGGAAAAGGAGAATATCAACTAAATGTTATTCTTCCATACTATTCAAAAATAAATCCTGCATATCGTAATAAACTAGTTTATGTTGGACAAATAACTGTAAATCTAGCATGGCGTAAACAATATTGTGGAATCTTTAAGTATGAAGATAAATATGTAACATATTATTTTATTGATAATGAATATTACTTTAAACGTGATAATCTATATGGTTATTTTGATGATGGTGAACGCTTTGCATATTTTAGTAAAGCCGCAATCGAAGTAATGCTTCATTTAAATATGGTTCCTGATATTATTCATGTTCATGATTGGCAAGCTGGCCTTGTTCCAATCTATCTTAGAACCTTATATTTTGGTGATATTCGTTTAATGAATGTTAAAACGGTATTTACAATTCATAATATTGAATATCAAGGTCAATACTCATTTGATGATGATATAATTGAAGATGTATTTGGCATTTCATTAAATGATAGTTATATTTTTGAATATCATAATTCAATCAACATTATGAAAGGTGCAATGGAAGCTGCTAATTATGTGACTACAGTAAGTCCAAGTTACGCAGAAGAAATCTTAACTCCAGAGTATGCTCATAATCTTGAAGATGAAACAAGAAGAATAAAAGAAGAAAATAAATTAATTGGTATTTTAAATGGTATCGATAAAAACTTCTATAATCCAGCTAAAGATAAAGCTTTATTTGTAACTTATGATCGTCATGATTTCACAAACAAAAAGCTTAATAAGATAGAATTACAAAGAATGTTAAATCTACCAACCGATGAAAACATTCCAATGATTGGAATGGTAACAAGACTTGTAAGTCATAAAGGGTTAGAATTTATTAAATCAGCTTTTGATGAATTAATGACTTTACCAATTCAACTTGTTATTCTTGGAACTGGAGATCCATATTATGAAGGTTACCTAAAAGATATGGAAGTAAAATATAATCATAAAGTTCGTACAATAATTGCTTTTAATCAAGATTTATCAAGAAAGATCTATGGTGCAAGTGATTTATTCTTAATGCCATCAAAGTCTGAACCTTGTGGTTTATCACAAATGATTGCGGCTAGATATGGTGCAATCCCAATGGTTCGTGAAACTGGTGGTTTAAAAGATAGCATTATTGATTTTTCAAAACCAAATGGTATTGGATATACATTTGAAGGAATGGATTATCATGCTATGCTTGATATGATTAAAAGAGCTGTAAATGATTATAATAATAAAGAAGAATGGAATGAAAAGGTAAGTGCAACGATGAATGCTGATTTTGGTTGGTCAGCTAGTGCTAAGAAGTATTTAGCAATGTATCAAGCAATCTTAAAAAACAAGTAAATTATATATGTGAGGTTTAAATATGACAAAAAGTGTAGCTGACACGCAGAGCGTGAAGAAAAATCTTGAAGCGAAAGTATCTGCTTATTTTGGTGTTTCTCTTCAAGATGCTAACATAGATCAAGTATATAAAGCTGTTAGTATGACAGTTCTTGATATTTTACTTGAAAAGAAGAAACAATTTAAAGAAAAATTAAAGGAACAAAAAGCAAAACGCATATATTACTTATGCATGGAGTTTTTAGTAGGACGTAGTTTAAAAACCAATCTTTATAATTTGGGAATTGTTGAACAATATAAAGAAGTATTAAATGAATATGGTATTGAATTAGATGATGTGTATGAACAAGAAACAGATGCTGGTCTTGGTAATGGTGGACTAGGTCGTCTTGCGGCATGCTTTATGGATTCCTTAGCTTCTTTAAATTATCCAGCTACAGGATTTTCAATTCGTTATGAATATGGATTATTTAAACAAAAAATAGTAAATGGATGGCAAACTGAAATGCCAGACGTATGGCTACCTGGTGGTGAAGTATGGCTTGTACCAAGGAGTGACCGCTCATTAAAGGTGCATTTTGGTGGATGGGTCAGTGAAAATTATGTCGATGGTAAAATGAAAGTTGAATATCACGATGATAAAGTAGTAGAAGCAATGCCTTATGACCTTTTGATCTCTGGTGGCGATAGTGAAGGTGTAAGTACCCTTCGTTTATGGCGTGCAAGAAATGCTACAGAATTTGATATGAAGTCATTTTCTCAAGGTGATTACTTTACAGCCATGGAAGAAAACGCGAAAGCTGAATTAATATCTAAAGTACTTTATCCATCTGATGATCATTATGAAGGAAAGACATTAAGACTAAAACAACAATACTTTTTAGTTTGTGCTTCAATGCAAAATATAATAAATGATCATATTAAAGCATATGGTGATTTACATACGCTACCTGATCATGTAGCTATTCATATTAATGATACTCACCCTGCTTTATGTATCCCTGAGCTTATGCGACTTTTAATGGATGAACATGGCCTTGGATGGGATGAATCTTGGGATATTGTTACTAAAATAGTTGCTTACACTAATCATACTGTATTAGTCGAAGCCCTAGAAACTTGGGATGAAAACTTAGTTGCTAGAACACTTCCTCGTATTATCAGTATAATACGTGAAATTAATCGCCGTTATGTAATGGAAATTGAAAAATTAAACCCTAATGATTGGAACAAAATTAATCGTATGGCAATCATTAGTGGAGGAAGAGTAAGAATGGCCAATATGAGTGTTATCGCTAGTCATTCGGTAAATGGAGTTTCTGCTCTTCACAGTGATATTATTAAAAGAAGTATTTTTAGAGATTTCTATGAAATGACTCCAGAAAAGTTTACAAACGTAACTAATGGTATTGCTCATCGTAGATGGTTACATCAATCAAATCCCCGTTTATCTAACCTTTTAAATGAAACCATTGGTGATGGATGGTATCATGATGCAAGTTTACTCAAAAACTTCCGTCAATATGAAGATAACGAATCAGTTCTTGAAGAACTTGGAAAAATAAAATACTTAAATAAATGTGATTTTGTAAATACTCTATATCGTAAACAAGGTATAATCATTGATCCAACTACGCGTTTTGATGTTCAAGTAAAGAGACTACATGAATATAAACGTCAATTGTTAAATGTGTTAAAAATCATTAATCTATACAATAAATTAAAAGAAAATCCAAATCTTGATATTACACCACAAACTTTCATTTTTGGTGCTAAGGCTGCATCAGGTTATTATCGTGCAAAAGAAATAATTGAGTTAATCAACTTTATTTCAAAAGATATTGATATGCATCCGGAAATCAAACAAAAATTGAATGTTGTATTTATGGAAAACTATTGTGTAACGCTTGCTGAATGCTTAATGCCAGCGAGTGAAATTAGTGAACAAATCTCGCTTGCGGGAAAAGAAGCAAGTGGAACTAGTAATATGAAGTTCATGATAAATGGAGCTATTACAATGGGAACTATGGATGGTGCGAATGTTGAAATTTGTGATGCCGTAGGTGATGATAATATCTTTATCTTTGGTATGACAACCAAAGAAGTAGATGATCTTTGGAAACAAGGATATAACTCAACATACTATTACAACAATAACTTAGAGATTAGACAAATCATTGAAACTCTAAAAAGAGGATTTGCTGGAAAATCATTTGAAAACATTGTTGATTACCTTCTTACCTCAAGTGGGGTAGCCGATCAATACATGTGTTTAGCTGATTATGAAAGTTATATGAATTGCTATTTACATATGGATGAAGTATATAACAATAAATTATTGTTTAATAAAATGTCTCTTGTAAATATTAGTGAGGCAGGAAGATTCGCTGCTGACAGAAGTATTAAAGAATATGCAGAGCGTATTTGGAGAATTAAACCTATTAAATAAAAGCGTATAATTTTGAATTTTTCCAAAAATTTAGTATAATAGATAAGGAATTTTTTTAAAAAAGGATTAGGAGGAAAGTATATGGAAAATACAAGTCCTAAAAAAGAAATAAAAAGAATTGGCATTTTAACATCTGGTGGTGATGCTCCAGGAATGAACGCAGCTATTCGTGCTGTTGTACGTGGTGCCTTAAGCCGTGGTCTTGAAGTATATGGTATTTATGATGGATACCTAGGATTAGTCGAAGGCCGTATTGTTAAAATGACTCGTGATTCAGTAACTGACATTATTAATCGTGGTGGAACAATTCTTGGTTCTGCTCGTTTAAAAGAATTTTCTCAAGATGAAGTTGCTCAAATCGGAATTGAACAAGCTAAAAAGTTTGGCCTTGATGCTATCGTTACAATAGGTGGTGATGGCACATATCGTGGTGCCTTAAAACTTACAAGAATGGGTGTAAACTGTATTGGCCTTCCTGGTACTATTGACAATGATATCGCATCTACACAATATACAATTGGTTTTGATACTGCTGTACACACTGCTCTTGATGCTATTGATAAATTACGTGATACTTGTAACTCTCATCAAAGATGTTCAATTGTTGAAGTTATGGGACGTTACTGTGGTGACATTGCTTTCGCAACCGCTCTTGCTGGTGGTGCAGATTTAGTAATTACGGCTGAAACTGGCTATGATTTACCACGCATTATTGAAATGTGTAAGAAATATAAAGAAGAAAATCGTAGACATATAATCATAGTTATTACAGAAAAAGTTGCTGATGTTTATGATTTAGCTGCTAAGATTACTGAGTTTTCAGGCTATGATGCACGTGCAACAATTCTTGGCCATATCCAAAGAGGTGGCTCACCAACATCTAATGACCGTATTCTCGCAAGCCGTTTAGGTGATGCTGCGGTAGAACAATTAGTTCAAGGTGAAGGTGGAAAATGCATGGGTATCTTCGATAATGAGGTTGTCGCAACCCCTATTGAAGAAGCATTACAAATGAAGAAAACAATGTATAAAGACATTGATAAACTAATAAGAAGATTATCATAACAAAATGGACTATTAATTTAGTCCTTTTTTTTATAAAAAAATACGCATAAGACTTAATTCGTGCTTTTTCTTTATTTTAATATTGTATAATAAAAGAACTTAAGGAGAACGCATATGAAAAGGAAAGTAGTTAAAATAGTATTTTTAATAATAATTAGCTTTACATTTTTAAGATTCAAAACAGTTAAAGCTGAAAGTGAAACAAAGATTCATCTAATATTTAATAAAGTAAGTTATGAATGCAATGAAGAAGTTAAACTGACAATTAATTTAGAAAACTTTACAAACTTAAATGAAACAAGAGTAGTAATTAAATGTAATGAAAAAAAGATTAAACCCATTCTTAAAAATAATAATTATGGTCAACTTTTAAGTAATTCCATTTATGAAGAAACCTTGTTAAATGAATATGTAAGTGGAGGATACTTAAGATTTCATTTAATTAAAAAAAGTTTAGAATCAGGCTATTATGCAGGCTTAAAAAACAATATTGGTGAATTCTATTTTGAAACCAAAGAAAGAATATCTAATATTTATGAGTATTTTAAAGAAGGAAGTTTTGAAGAATTATCTACGGGAATTAACATAACTTTGTATGATATCTTTAATCAAGAAATATCAACAAAAATAATATATAGTGAAAAAATAAAGATTAACTGGGATAAAGAAAAATACATCATAAAAGTAGGATCAGCCATGCCTGATTACTTTAATGATATACTAGTAGATAATAGAATATCAAGCGAATATGAGGCTATATATAACTCTGATGTTGATATTAAAAGTATTGGTACTAAAGTAATTAATGTGGTAATCTATGATAAAACCAATGGTGATTATATCTTTTTATCTAAACCCATTGAAGTAATTGATGATGAGGCACCAGTAATAACGGGAAATAAAGAAATTAAAATTGATTCTGATAAAATTAATGACATAAATATAAATAATTATTTTACGGTTACGGATAATTATGATTTAACACCCAATATTATTATTGAATATTATGATACCGAAAAAAACAATCTAGGAAGTCTTTTTAACTTTCTAAAATATTTAGAAAATAACTTATATGGAGAAATAATTATTCAAGCCATTGATTCATCTAACAATAATAGTGAACAATTTAAAATCCAAGTTGAAGTTAATGATGTAGAACCACCAACAATTAGTGAGATATCATACTATGAAATAATTGATACAGAAATTGATAATTTTAATTTTGAATCATTAATTAAAATTAAAGATAATTATGATAGCAATCCTTCCTTATTATATAAGGCATATTATGATAATAATGAAGTAGATTATAATAATGCAATAAGAGATGGATTAGATGTTATAATAAAATACTATGGAATAGATAAAAATGAAAATAAAACTAAAATCTATGTTTGTAAACTTCATTTAGTAGACACAACTCCACCAGTTATTACAGTTATTCAAGATATCGACATTAATGATGTAGATTTAACTAATATGAAGGTTAACAATCTAATTTCAATAAATGATAACATTGATAAAAACCCCCAGTTAATAATTAAATACTATATTAACGATGAAGAAAAGCCTTACTATGATTGGCTTAAACAATCTCTAAGGGGAATTAAAAGTAGTTTTAAATATTATGGAATTGATAAATCCCAAAATAAAACGGAAGAATATCATATTAAGGTAAATGTATATGACACTACTTTACCAGTAATCAAAATATTAAATATTAAAGAAAATTCTAAATATACATCAATTGAAAAAATAGAGTATGAGGTAATTGATAATTTTAAGGATGGGCTAACCTTTAGTGTATGGCTTAATGAGAAAAAATATGTAGGTACAAAAGTAACAGAACCTGGAGAATATGAATTTAAGATTATCGCTACTGATGAAGCAGGGAACTCTAGTCAAGAGATAGTTAGATTCAAGATAATTGAAAACAATTTTATAGGTTGTGGCGATGACTTAGAGTGTTATGCGAATAACTATTTAGAAGTAATTATCATTGTGTGTATTTTAATGGCCATCATTTTAACTATTATCATTATTAAATTATTTAAATGGCGTAAAAAGAAAAAACTAAGATAAAATAACTTTATACTAATATGAACTTACAAAGTGTAAAAGAATAGACATTTTGTGAGTTCTTTTTTCATAAAAAATGTTTTAATAACTTAGTTTGTTTTACTTTACCAAAAAATATGATTGTGGTATAATATAATAGTTATGTTATAAAATAAAGATAGAGGTAGAAAATATGTCAAAATGTTATATTACAACTCCAATATATTATTCAAGTGGATCTGTTCATATTGGTAATAGTTATACAACTGTTGCTTGTGATACATTTGCTCGTTATTCAAGAAGTATGAATCGTGATACTTTCTTTTTAACAGGAATGGATGAACATGGTCTTAAGATTGCTGATGCCGCAAGTAAAGCTGGTATTTCTCCCCAAGAGTTTGTTGATAATATTGCTAAACAAACAAGAGAACTTTGGAAAAATCTAAAAATAACTAATGATTATTTTATTCGTACAACTGATAAAAATCATGAAGAAGCAGTTGCTGAAATATTTGAGAAACTCCTTGCTTCTAATGATATTTATCTTGGCTCATATACTGGAAACTACTGTATGTCATGTGAAGCATACTTTCCAAAAAGTCAACTTGGCGAAAATGACACTTGCCCAGACTGTGGAAAACCAACTAAGTTAATGGCAGAAGATTGTTATTTCTTAAATCTTAAAAAATATGAAAAGCCACTTTTAGAATTTATAAAATCTCATCCTGATTTTATTAATCCAGAATCACGTCGTAATGAAGTAATCTCATTTATTGAAGCAGGACTAGAAGACCTATGTGTAAGTCGTACTTCCTTTAGCTGGGGCGTTCATGTAAAATCTAATCCTAAACATGTTGTATATGTATGGATAGATGCTCTTGCAAATTATCTAACTGCACTTGGTTATATGCAAGAAAATGATGAATTATATCAAAAGTTCTGGGTTAATAACCAAAACATCTATCAAGTTGTGGGAAAAGATATCTTAAGATTCCATGCTGTTTATTGGCCAATTCTTTTAATGGCTTTAAATGTACCAATTAATTACCGCTTATATGTTCATGGTTGGATCTTAAACCGTGACGGCAAAATGTCAAAATCTCGTGGTGGGGTTGTATATCCAATGGATATCGTTAATGCTTATGGTGTTGATTCATTACGTTATTATTTAACTAAAGAATTACCACTTGGCAATGATGGATTATTTAGTTACGAAAGATTCATTGAAAGATTTAACAATGACCTTGCTAATGACTTAGGTAACCTTGTAAGTAGAACAGTCGCCATGGTTGATAAATATTTTGAAGGAAATATTCCATCAATGATGACTACTAAATCATCTTATGATGAAGATTTTGAAAAGGTAATTAATGAATCAATTAGTGAATATAAAGTTCAAATGGATAAGTTTGAATTACAAAATGCACTTGAAGTTATTTGGAATATTGTTAGAAGAGCTAACAAATATATCGATGAAACAATGCCATGGTCATTAAGTAAAAATGAAGAAGATAAACCAAAACTTGCGAATGTAATGTATCATTTAGTTGAAGCAATTCGTATTGTTACTATTCTTGTTTCTCCATGCTTAGTTGAAACTACTCCAAAGATTCTTCATGCTCTTGGTATCGATGATGAAAAACTAGATATTTTAAATGTTACATTTGGAAAAGATTATAAGGGAATCAAGGTAAATAAGATTGAACCGATATTTAAACGTCTTGATCCAAAAGTAGAACTTCCAAAATATGAAAAGAAAGAAGAAGTAAAACCAGAAGTTAAAGAGGAAAAAATCGCAGAGATAAGTATTGATGACTTTGCAAAAGTTTCACTAAAAGTAGGTGAAATTATTGCTTCTAAGCGTCATGAAAATGCAGATAAACTTCTTGTTTCTCAAGTAAAAATTGGAAATGAAGTTAGACAAATCGTTTCAGGAATTGCTAAATACTATGATCCTGAAACATTAGTTGGTAAAAAAGTTGTTGTAGTAACTAATTTAAAACCAGTAAAAATTCGTGGTGTTGAATCATTTGGTATGCTTCTTTGTGCATCAAATAATGATTCATTAGAACTACTAGAAGTCAAAAATATTCCATCTGGTTCAATCATTAAGTAAAAGAAAAATAATTATTACTAACTAACTTGTAATTATTTACTAGATAAGATATAATGAATGATACAATTTTGATGATTTAGATAAAAAATATTTCGGAGGAATATATGAATAGTGATTCAACAAATCCTGTTTCTACACAAGTTGCACAGGCAGCGCAAATAGAAAATGATAAATATGTGAAAAACATGCTACTAAAAAGAACTATTAAATCCTATGCCTTTGTTATCATTGGCTCAATATTATATTCGATAGGTGTAGTATGGGTACTTCAAATTGGTGATTTCTTTTCAAGTGGAGTAACAGGTGTTTCACAAATTATCATAAAGTTACCAACTCTATGGGGTGGTAAAAGTTTAGAAAGTATTTTAGGTCTCTTAATCGGTGCTATCAATATTCCATTAATTGTATGGAGTTGGCGTGGCGTAAGTAAAAGATTTGCGATTTTAACGGTTGTATCAATCGTAGTTCAAACTTTATTTACTACCTTACTTACTAACTTCACAATGTCACCATTTGTTTCTTTATTAAATGATGATGAACTTGGTATTGTTGAAGCAATCAAGAGTGGTCAACTAAATATTTTTGTAAAAGATTTAGAAAAAGTTAAAATGTTTAAAGAAAGCATTGAAACAGGAGATAAAATTATTCTTGCTATTATTGGCGGTGGTATCACAGGATTTGGTAGTTCACTTTGTCTAAAAGCAGGGGGATCTACTGGTGGTATTGATGTTGTTTCAAATTATTTACAAATGAAGAAACATACATCATTTACTAAATATCAATCAATTATTGATGTTTTGATCATTGTAACATCTTCAATCTTCAGTGTAGAAAGAGTAATTTATACTCTAATTAGATTATATGTTTCATTAAAGATTATTGATTTGCTTTACAATAGTTACAAGATTACTCGTCTTGAAGTAATCACTTCTAAGGGTGAAGAAATAAGACAAGCATTAATTAAAGAATTCCATCATGGTATTACTATTTTTGATGCGGTTGGTGGTTACACTCTTGTAAATAAAAAAGTTCTTGAAATGTATATCTCAGCTTATGAAGTACATGATTATTTAAGAATTATTACAACACTTGATCCAACAGCGTTTGTTGTAACAACAAAAGTAAAGATCATTAGTGGAAAGTATATTCAAAAAACAATAGTTTAATAACCAAAAGAGAAACCAAATACTAGGTTTCTCTTTTATTTTTAAAATAAAATATCACAAGATAATTAAACTAAGTAAATTTAATCGTAATATATTTGACAAAATTGTCCAATTAGTGTATAATACATACGATACATTTATTGCCGTAAGGCACCCACAAACACAAGCCCTCAAAAGCAAAAAAGCTATTATTAGGAGGAAAAATTATGCGTACAACTTATATGCAAACTGCGGAAAACGCAAGAGAAAATCGTAAATGGTATGTGATCGATGCTGAAAACCTAGTATTAGGTCGTTTAAGCGTTGCTGTCGCTACAGTACTAAAAGGAAAACACAAACCTACATTTACACCTCATATCGATGGTGGTGATTATGTAGTAGTTATCAATGCTGAAAAAGTATTATTAACTGGTAACAAATTAGAAGGTAAGAAGTACTATCGCCACTCTCAATATGCTGGTGGTTTAAAGACTCGTACCGCAAAAGAAATGTTTGAAAAACAACCTCAAAAAGTTGTTGAATTAGCAGTTAGAGGAATGCTTCCAAAAGGCGTAATTGGTGATGATATGTATCGTCGTCTATTTGTTTATGTTGGTCCAGAACACAAACAACAAGCTCAAAAGCCTGAGAAGTTCCCATTAGAAGTTAAGTAGGAGGAAGTTAAGTTATGGAAAAAGCAGTATATCAAGCTACAGGCCGTCGTAAAAGTTCAGTTGCTAGAGTTAGATTAGTTCCAGGAACTGGTAAATTTGAAGTTAACGGTCGTAATTTCGTAGAATATATCCCTTCTGCAGCCGTTCGTCTTGACGTATTACAACCTATCACTATCACTGGTGTAGGAACACAATATGATGTTATCGTAAACGTTTGTGGCGGTGGAATTAGCGGACAAGCTGGTGCTATTCGTTTAGGATTAAGCCGTGCTTTAATGTTAATTAACCCTGATTTCCGTGGTCCTTTAAAGAAGGCTGGACTTGTTACTCGTGACCCTCGTAGTATTGAACGTAAGAAATACGGTCTAAAGAAAGCTCGTCGTGCACCTCAATTCTCAAAACGTTAATCGTATATTTGTATCAAACGCTAGACGCTTATGTTTATTTAAGGCCACAATATTGTGGCCTTATTTTTTTAAAGGAGTATAAAGTATGAAGAATAATAAAATGTTTATATTTAGTCTTATTTTAATATTTACAGGAATTATTGGCGGTGGTCTTTTCGCAATCGCTAATTCAATTCAAAAACTTGTAGATAATATGAATCATAATTCGAGTCCTAATATTACATGTGGAGTAATCTTATTCATTTTACTTGCTTTTGCCTTTGTTGGTATTGTAATAATGTTTTGTGAACTCTTTGGTTCTAAAAATGAAAATGATAAGTAGGAGATAAGAATATGAATTACAATATTAAAATATATAATTCACTAACTAATCGTCTTGATGATTTTAAACCAATAAAAGAAAATGAAGTATCTATGTATGTTTGTGGACCTACTGTTTACAATGACATTCATATTGGAAATGGTAGACCAGTAATCTTTTTTGATGTGGTTAAAAGATTCCTAGAATATATTGGCTATAAAGTTACAATGGTTGAAAATTTTACAGATATTGATGATAAAATAATTAAGAAAGCACAAGAAGAAGGTGTTGATGAAAAAGTCATTAGTGAACGCTACATTGAAACCTTCTTAAAAGTATGCCATGATGCAGGATGTGAAGAAGATGTAATTCATCCAAGAGTTACTGAAAATATCCCAGAAATTCTTGATTTCATCAAAAAACTCGTGGAAAAAGGCCATGCTTATATTTCTCAAGATGATGTATATTTTAGAGTACGTAGTGTTCCATCTTATGGTATATTATCTAATCAAAAACTAGAAGAACTTGAAAGTGGCGCAAGAATAGATGTTAACTCACAAAAAGAAGATCCTCGAGATTTTACTTTATGGAAGAAAACCAATGACACAGGCCGTAAATGGGATAGTGAATTTGGTAGTGGACGACCAGGTTGGCATACAGAATGTGTCGTAATGATTAATAAAATATTTGGCCCACTAATTGATATTCATGGTGGTGGTATTGACCTTAAGTTCCCTCATCATGAAAATGAAATATCTCAATCAGTAGCACTTAATAATACAACGCTTGCTAACTACTGGATGCATAATGCAAGAATAGATTTAAAGAATGAAAAGATGAGTAAATCACTTGGTAACTGTGTTTGGCTAAAAGATGTTTTAGCTACTCATTCATTCCAAGCATATCGTCTATTTATTCTCGCAAACCATTATCGTCAAAATGTAAGCTATTCAGATGAATTAATGGATAATATGGAAGCTGAATGGAATAAACTTCGTAAGACATATATTAGTGCATATCGTAAGTTAGAATTAAGTAACAACCTAGATTTACATAAAGCAACAACCGAAAGTATGGAAAAATTCGTTAAGGAAATGTGCTATGATTTTAATACAGCTAATGCTTTAACAGAGATTTACAACGAAGTAAAGATAATTAACAAACTTCTAAGAGATAAAGCCGCTACTAATGAAGAACTACTTGAAGAGTTCTGTGCTCTTCATGATATGTTCTATTGTTTTGGTATTTTACCAGATGTTCATCCTCTAAGTAGTGTGGAAAAACAACTTGTTATTTCTTGGTATGAAGCAAGAAATAATAAAAACTTTACTTTAGCAGATGAACTTAGAAAACAAATTGTAGAGGCTGGTATTGAACTATAATGCGATATGATTTATTGAATGGAGCGAACCTAGCTTATATTGGTGATGCTTATTATGAACTAAAGGTAAGAAAATATTTGATAGATCAAGGCTATACTAAAAATAGTGAATTAAAGAAAAAAGATATTCAACTTGTAAGTGCCAGTGCTCACCAAAGAATTTATGAAGGAATTAAAGATGTCTTAACCGAAGAAGAAAATAAAATCTTCTTAAGAGGAAGAAACAATGCTCCTTCTGGATATCGTAAGAATGTTGATAAACACGCATATGCCATATCAACAGGATTAGAAGCAGTTATAGGTTACTTATATTTACAAGAAAATTTTGAAAGATTAGATTACTTAATTGATCTAATGATTAAAGAAGGTGAAAAAAAGTGATAATATTTGGGAAGAATACGGTTCGTGAAGCAATAATTCAAAAGAAACCAATTAAAACAATATATTTAACTCATGATAAAATAATTAATGAATTTCAAAAAATGGGTGTAAAAATTCCTAATGATAAAATCATGATTATCTCACCTAAACAAATGGATGAAATCGCAAAAGGAAATCATCAAGGAATTGCTTGTGAGGTAGAAGAATACAAATACCTTACTTTAAATGAAATAATCGAAAAAAATAAAAACAAAGAAAACGTAAGTTTAATCATGCTTGATGGACTTGAAGATCCACATAATTTGGGCGCAATCCTTCGTACTGCTGATGCAACAGGAATGGAGGGGATAATCATTCCTAAAAATCGCAGTGTAAGCCTAAATCAAACGGTTGCTAAAGTATCAACAGGTGCAATAGAACATGTTGATGTTGTACAAGTAACTAACCTTGTACAAACATTAGAAACCTTAAAAAAAGAAGGATACTGGGTAATTGGCTTAGAAATGGAAGGGTCAGTTGATTACAAAGTACAAGATTATATGGGAAAAAATGTTATTATAATTGGGTCTGAGGGAAAGGGAATCTCCAGACTTGTCAAAGAAAAATGTGACTTTATGATTAACATTCCGATGATTGGTCATGTTACATCACTTAATGCATCAGTTTCCGCGAGTATAATTTTTTATGAAATATTAAGACAAAGGGGATAAAAATGAAAAGGGATTTAAGGGAAAACCTACTAAAATATAATGATTATGAACTTCTTTATATGAATGGACTTTCATCAGAAGAAGCAAGGGATATTTTATTTGAAAAATATATGTTTATGATTAAGAAAATGATCGTGAGATTCAATGTTCAACCAGATGAAAAAGATGATTACTTTCAAGAAGGCTTAATCGCATTAAACAAAGCTATAAAAACTTATAAAGAAACAAGCAATATGACATTCACAAGATTTGTAGAAATGCTGATATATCATCGCTTTGTTGATTTGACAAGATTAAAGAAAAAACGAAATGAGGAAAATGTTTCGCTTGATGTGATAGATTACATTATTCCTGAACCAAAGCCAATGTCAATACTTTACGAGGATAATATTTTTGATCTTTTAAAACTCTCAAGAAGAGAACGTCAAGTATATGAATTAATCTATAATCAAGGCAAAACCAACAAAGAAGTAAGCGAAATTTTAGGTATAAAAATTACTCAAGTCTACTCAACGACTGATCGTATAAGAAAGAAGAATGTTCATATTAGTTGATAAAAATAATTGAAAGACCTAAATACTTGACAAAAAATTAAATATTGGGTATAATAACAAGGTCAAGGTGGAAATTTATGAGAGAAAAAATAATTTTGGTTTGTGAAGAATGTTTATCACGAAACTATATTACAGAAAAAAATAAATTAAATACTACCACTCGTGTAATTGTAAAAAAGTATTGCCCTCGTTGCAATAAACATACAATTCATAAAGAAACTAAATAGGAGGATTTTTTCAAATGGCAGAAAAAGAAAAAAAGAATCGTGTAATGGATGTGTTATTAAAGGAACACAAATGGGAAAATTTATTACTTGCAATTTTAGCTGTATTCGCAATCGAACTTGGTGTTTTATTATTATCTAAAACATATTTAACAATTCCTGCTGATGCATTCTTAATTGGTAAATATTGGAAACCATTTGCTTGGGCTTTAGTCATCTTAGGTGCTGCATCTTTAATCTTATCAGTATCTTCATTCTATGTACCTTCTTTTGCAGAAATCAAACATATAACAGGCTTAAAGAAAGCAGAATTCTTTTGGAATGTTTTCCAAGTGTTTATGTTCTCACTTATACTAGCGTTCTTCTTTCTTCTTTGCGATTTAGCAATTGAATCAATAATGAAAGCTTTAAATATTAACTAATAAGTGGATAATAATTATGGATGATTTTGAATTTGAAAATGAACGAGCATGGTATGTAGTTCAATCATATTCAGGAATGGAACAAGCCGCAAAAAGAAATCTAGAACGTCGTATTGTTTCAATGAATATGCAAGATTATATTTTCCGTGTATTAATTCCTGAAACTACTCGCTATGAAAAAAAGAAGAATGGCGAAATGAAGGAAATAGTTGAAAAAGTCTTTCCGGGTTATATTTTTGTTGATATGATAGTAACTGATGAATCTTGGTTTGTTGTAAGAAACACTCCAATGGTTACCGGCTTCCTAGGATCTAGTGGTGGAGGTGCAAAACCAGTACCACTTCCAAATGAGGAAATTATCCCCATTTTAAGAACTTGTGGTATCACTATTGAATTCAATATTGACTTTAAAGTTGGTGATCAAGTAAATGTCGTAAGTGGTCCATTTGCTGGTCAAGTTGTAACGGTTGATTCTATTGATATGGAAAACCAAAAAGTTACTGTCTTAGTTGATTTCTTTGGACGTCAAACTCCTCAAGAATTAACTTTTGATGAAATTAAAGCAATTAAATAAGAGATATTTTCTTGATGAAAATATCTTTTTTTTCAAACCAATTGCAAAAAAAATGATTTATCGGTATAATATTAGAAAGTAACAAAAAGGAGATTGCAAGATGAATTTACAATACTTTACATTTGATGAAATTAAAAACAAGTATAATGATGTTGAACATGATGTTTATGCATTATTTACAGAAGTAATTAAAGAAGATGGTTTCTTTAAAGAATTAACATTTGAACAATTTAACAGCATTTTATT
The DNA here is from genome assembly GCA_934133195.1 of uncultured Bacilli bacterium. Classification (GTDB taxonomy): domain Bacteria; phylum Bacillota_I; class Bacilli_A; order ML615J-28; family CAG-313; genus UMGS75. The sequence goes on from CAKPAZ010000011.1 coordinate 20,517, forward strand.
TTTAAATCGTTTCTTTAAAAAAGAAGGAACATTCTTTGCTTATGACTATAATACATTAGTAGGCTTTATCAGTAGTAATGTTCGTGACATGGATAAAGGCAACCCAAATACGGCAGGATATATTAATACAGTACTTGTAAAAAAAGAATATCGTCGCCAAGGCATTGGTAAAGCTTTACTTGAAAAAGCTGAAAACTATATTAAAAATGAAGGAATGAAATATTCTAGATTTGTCTTTTTAAGTCAAATCAATTGGCCTTGGTACATTCCTCATTCAGACAAACATGAACATCCAGGGGCTCCTGCTGTTCGTATTAATTCAGAATTTTATTTCTTCCTTCTACATAATCATTATTATATTAATAGTATTCATGAAGGATTCCACTTACCACTTGCTGAATACAAATTACCTGAATCAGTAGTTAAAAAGATGGAAGAAAACAAGAAAAATGGCTTTACTGTTGAAGTATATGATCCAAACAAACATTATGGTGTAGAAGAGTTCTGCAATACCATTGATAATCCAGGATTTGCAGGTGCAATCAGAAGAAACTTAGAACGTGAAAATCCATATCCATTCCTAATTGCTGCTCATGATGGCAAGATGGTAGGATGGACTGGTCCAATGTATAATGAACCAACTGGAAGAGGTCATTTAGATGGTATTTGTGTTGATCCTAATACTCGTGGTGGAGGCTTAGGAAAAGCTTTATTCTGCACTTTATGTGAATACTCAAAAGAACATGGTGCTAAGTATATGACATTCTTTACAGGCCTTGATAATCCAGCAAGAAGAATATATTTATTTGCGGGATTCAAGATTGCTCAAAGTTTTGCAGATATGAAAAAAGACTTATAAGATGATAGAAATATCATCTTATTTCTTTTTTATAATAGGAAATAATCATTAATTAAAAATATAAAACTTAAAAATTATTAAAGAAAATAAATGTTAATATCAAAAAAATAACGTATTTAGTTTGACTTTTTAAATCCAAAAGGGTATAATAATAGACGCGTGCAATGACGCTTATACTATAAATACAGTAAAATTAAAAAATGTGGGAGAGTGACTGTATCGCTCATAAACCACATCACAAGACAATTAAAAGGAGGTGTGTCTCGTGGCAAAAGCTAAACAAATTAAGAAAGTCGTTAAGCTACAAATCCAAGCTGGTAAGGCTAATCCAGCTCCACCAGTAGGTCCAGCTCTAGGTCAAGCAGGTGTTAACATTCAACAATTCTGCAGTCAATTCAATGACAAAACATCAGGAATGATTGGATACGTAATCCCTGTTGAAATTACCGTTTACGACGATCGTTCATTCACATTTATTACAAAGACCCCACCTGCATCTGATTTATTAAAGAAAGCCGCAGGAATTGCTAAAGGTTCTGGAAATTCTAAGAAAACTAAAGTTGCAACTATTAGTCGCGCTAAACTTTTAGAAATCGCTCAAATGAAGATGCCAGACTTAAACGCTTATACAGTAGAAGCAGCTGCTAATATTGTAGAAGGCACAGCAAGAAATATGGGTATCGTTGTTGAAGACTAGTTCTTCAAAAGAAAATAGATTATAACACATTAATTTGTGTGAATCTAATTGTGGGAGGTAAATCCCGTTTATACCACATTAGGAGGAATATAAAATGGCAAAAAGAAGTAAAAAATATCAAGAAGCTTTAAAACTAATTGATCGTACTAAAAAGTACACTCTAGATGAAGCTGTTGAACTTGTTAAAAAAACAAGCATTGCCAAATTTGATGCAACTGTTGAATGTGCAATTCGTTTAAATATTGACCCTCGTAAAGCTGAACAAAACCTTCGTGGTGCTGTATCATTACCTAATGGTACAGGTAAAACTGTTCGTGTATTAGTTATTACAAAGGGTGCTAAAATTGACGAAGCTTTAGCAGCAGGTGCTGATTATGCTGGCGAACATGAATATCTAGAAAAAATTAAAGGCGGTTGGTTTGAATTTGATACAGTAATCGCAAGCCCTGATATGATGGGTGAACTTGGTAAGTTAGGTCGTATCTTAGGTCCTAAAGGTCTAATGCCTAACCCTAAGACAGGAACTGTAACAAATGATATCGAAAAAGTTGTTAAAGAATTTAAAGCTGGTAAAGTTGAATATCGTACTGACAAAGTTGGTAACATTCAAGTTCCAGTTGGAAAAGTTTCTTTTGATGCTGAAAAATTAAAAGAAAACATCTTAACAATCTATCGTCAAATGATGCGTATTAAACCTTCAACTGTAAAAGGCGTTTATATGCGTAACTTTACAATCACTTCAACAATGGGTCCTGGCATCAAAGTTGCTATTGACTCACTTGAATAGTATTTAAAAACAAAGTAAAATTATAGTATATAGTATAAAAGTCTCTGCCGTAGACAGTAGGTGCATTTCATAAGGGTATGCTTAATTTCCTACCGAGGAAAAATTTCAGGAGGTGAAAACAATGAATGAAGCGACAATCGCTAAAAAACAACAAGAGGTCCAAGCAGTAGTTGATAAAATTAACGAGGCTGGATCAACAGTATTCGTTGATTACCTAGGATTAACTGTAGCAGAAGTAACTGAACTTCGTAAAAAGCTACATGCTGAAAACTGTGAAATGAAAGTTGTAAAAAACAACATTTTACGCCGTGCTTCTGACATTACAGGTCATAAAGGCGTTGAAGAACATTTAGTTGGCCCAAGTGCAATGGTTACTTCAAAAGATGAAGTTACAGCCGCTAAACTTGTTTATGCATTCTTAAAAGACCATGAAAAACTAACTGTAAAAGGTGGTATCGTTGGTACTGAAGTTATGAATGAACAACAACTAAAGGCTCTATCAGCATTACCAAACAAAGATGGTATGATCTCAATGTTATTAAGTGTATTACAAGCTCCAGTACGTGGACTTGCATGCGTAATTAAAGCAGTATCAGAAAAAGAATAATTAATTAGGAGGAACAAACGAAATGGCAAAAATTAGTAATGAAGAATTTATTGCAGCTATTAAAGAAATGAGCGTTTTAGAATTAAACGATTTAGTAAAGGCAATTGAAGAAGAATTTGGTGTAACTGCAGCAGCTCCAGTAGCAGTAGTAGCTGGCGCACAAGAAGCAGTAGAAGAAAAATCTAACGAAGTTAACCTTGTACTTGTAAGTGCAGGTGCTGGTAAGATTGGTGTTATCAAACTAGTTCGTGAAGTAACTGGCTTAGGCTTAAAAGAAGCTAAAGAATTAGTTGATGGCGCTCCAAAACCTATCAAAGAAAAAATTACACCAGAAGAAGCAGAAGCTCTTAAAGCTAAATTTGTTGAAGCTGGCGCTGAAGTTGAAATTAAGTAATTTCACTATAGCTTATTAAACCTGGTTTAACCAGGTTTTTTTAATGAAAGGAGACCAAAATGAGTAATCAATATTTTGACAATAATCCCAACTTAAGAAGTGAAGAAAAAGAAATAAAATATTATTTTAAGGGAGAATACATTTCCTTATTATCAGATCTTGGCGTCTTTTCTAAGAGTGGAGTTGACTTTGGAAGTAGTTTATTACTTAAAACTTTAGAGATAAAAACGGAAACAAAAACAATCCTTGATGTTGGATGCGGCTATGGAACTATAGGAATTACGATTGCTAAATTCAACCCAAACATAGTTGTTGATATGGTTGATGTAAACCTTAGAGCATTAGAACTAGCTAAGAAAAATTCGCTTAGTAATAATGTTAATAATACAGTAATATTTGAAAGTAATGTTTATTCAAACGTTACTAAAAAATATGATTTAATTGTAACCAATCCTCCTATTAGAGCAGGAAAGAAGATTGTTCATGCTATCTTACTTGAAGGCTATGATCACTTGAATGATGGAGGAGAACTTTGGTGTGTTATTCAAAAAAAACAAGGGGCAGCATCAGCTATAAAAGCCTTAAAAGAAAAATATCAAGAGGTTAATATTTGTACTACGGAAAAACAATACTGCATAATTCAAGCAAAAAAATAAAAGGCATTCATATGCCTTTTTTTGTTTCTAATAAAAAATTACCTTAAAAATATTCAAAAAAAGTTTATTTTAGTTGACAAAAATAAAAAACAATTGTATAATAAGTCGTTAGGATATAATGTGGGAGAATGCACTAATTTTGTATATCCCAGTATCTCAAATAAATTTTTAAAAGAGGTGGACAATTTGAGTTACAAAAACATTCAATATGGTAGAACAAGAATACGTCGAAATTATGCACGAGTTCAGACTAATGTTGAACTACCTAATTTAATTGCAGTACAAACAGAATCATTTAAGTGGTTATTAACTGAAGGCTTAAGTGAAGTATTTAGCGAAGTTTCTCCAATTAAAGATAATGGGGATGGAGAAAAATTTGAACTACGCTTTGGTGAACATGAATTTGATGAACCAAAGTATAGCATTAAAGAAGCTAAAATGCATAGTGTTAACTATTCACGTGCATTAAGAGTAAAAGTAGAACTAGAAAATAAAGAAACTGGTGAAGTTATTGAAGATAAAGTCTTCATGGGTGATTTCCCTGTAATGACACCATGGGGTACTTTCATTATCAATGGTTCTGAACGTGTTATTGTTACCCAAATTGTACGTTCTGCAGGCGCTTTTTTCTCTTGTGAAGCTGACAAAAAAACAGGCCAAAAACTTTATAAGGGACAAATCATTCCTACTCGTGGTGCTTGGATTGAATTTGAAATGGGATCAAAAGATATTTGGTATGGTAAACTAGATAAATCTAAAAAGATTCCTCTTACAACTTTAATTCGTGCTCTAGGTGTTGCTAGTAACCCTGATATTTGTGAATTATTCTTAGGCCCTGAAGAAACAAGACCAAAGAAACTTGTTAATTTATTTAAAAATACCTTTAAAAAAGATGAATGTTTCGCAGAAGATGACTCTATCCGTGCGGTATATGATGTATTAAGACCTGGTGAAAAAACATCAGCTGATACAGCTCGTAAATTTATCGCAAGTAGATTGTTTGAAGTTCGTCGTTATGATCTTGCGAGCGTTGGTCGTTATAAACTAAATAAAAAGCTAGATGTTGTCGCTCGTGCAATTGGACATACTCTTGCTGAAGATATCGTAAATCCTGAAACTGGTGAAGTAATCTTAAAAGAAGGTACTGAAATCAGTTATCGTAAAAATATTGAACTTAATGGCGAAATGGTAAGTACATATGACATTCTTGATCGTAACAGAGAATTATTCCGTCGTACTTATGAATATGACATAATGCTTGAAGGAAATTCTGTTGTTCTTGAAACTTTAAATGTTCATGTACGTACAAGTGAAGGAACAATCTATGTTAGATTACTTGGTAATGATCAAAGAGAAAATCGTAATCATGTTGTTCTTTCTGATATTTTTGCTGCTTTATCATACTATATTAACCTTCATGTTGGTGTAGGTAAGACTGATGATATTGACCATTTAGGTAACCGTCGTCTAAACTTAATCGGTGAATTATTACAAAATCAATTCCGTATTGGTTTAATAAAACTTGAAAAGAACGTTCGTGATAGAATGTCAACATCAACTGAAAGCAAAACTGTAAATCCACAAAACTTAATTAATATTCGTCCACTTACTTCAACAATTCGTGAATTCTTTGGCAGTAGCCAATTATCACAATTTATGGACCAAATTAACCCACTATCTGAATTGACTCATAAACGTCGTTTATCAGCCCTTGGTAAAGGTGGTCTATCACGTGAAAGAGCCGGATTTGAAGTTCGTGACGTTCATCCATCTCATTATGGTCGTATCTGCCCAGTAGAAACTCCAGAAGGTCAAAACATCGGATTAATTAACTCACTTGCATCTTATGCGAAAGTTAACCGCTTTGGCTTTATTGAGACTCCTTACTTAGAAGTAGAAAAACGTACTATTAAACATCCAGATGGCACTGAAGAAGTAAGAGCAGTAATTACTGATAATATGATTTACTTAACTGCTGATAAAGAAGAAAAATATGTAATTGCACAAGCCAACGTAAACATGGCAACTGACCCTGAAACTGGTGAAGTTTACATTGATCCAGAAAGAAAAGTTGTTGATGGTAAAATGGTTGTCAATGATGTTGTTATCTGCCGTAAGAATGGTGAATTCGTTGAAAAGCATATTCATGAAGTTGATTTAATCGACGTATCACCAAAACAAGTAGTTGCTATTTCAACTGCGTGTATCCCATTCCTAGAACACGACGATACTACTCGTGCCCTAATGGGTGCCAACATGCAACGTCAAGCAATTCCACTACTTAAACCAGAAGCTCCATTTGTTGGTACTGGTATTGAGTACAAAGCAGCTCATGACTCAGGTGTTGCTATTTGTTCTGATGTTGAAGGTGTAGTAACTTATGTTGATGGATTAAGAGTTGAAGTCCGTGATACAAATGGTGAAATTCATAATTATGAACTTACAAAATATGTTCGTTCAAATAACTCAACATGCGTTAACCAACGTCCTATCGTTGTGGCTGGTGAACATGTAAAAGTTGGTGATGTCCTAGCTGATGGACCTTCAATGGATCAAGGTGAACTTGCTCTAGGAAGAAATGTTGTTATCGCCTTCATGACATGGAATGGTTACAACTTTGAAGATGCGGTAATAATGAGTGAAAGATTAGTTCAAGATGATGTTTATACTTCAATTCATATTGAAGAATATCATGTTGAAGTTCGTGATACAAAACTTGGTAAAGAAGAAATTACTCGTGACCTAGATGGTGAAAGTAAAGAATCAATCGCTAATCTAGATGATGAAGGTATCGTAATCATCGGTTCTGAAGTAAAAGAAGGCGATACTCTAGTTGGTAAAGTTACTCCAAAAGGTCAAACTGAACCAACACCAGAAGAACGTCTAAGCCAAGCATTATTCTCAGATAACTCCAAAGAAGTTCGTGTAACTTCTCTAAAGGTTCCACATGGTGGTGGAGGTATCGTCAACAAGATTGAAAGATTTACAAGAAAAGGTGGAGCAGAACTTCCACCAGAAGTAAATGAAGTTGTTCGTGTATACATTGTTCAAAAACGTAAAATATCTGAAGGTGACAAGATGTCAGGCCGTCACGGTAACAAAGGTGTTATATCAAAGATTCTTCCAATTGAAGATATGCCATTTATGTCAGATGGTACACCAGTTGACATTATGTTAAACCCACAAGGTGTTCCTTCTCGTATGAATATTGGACAAGTTCTAGAAATCCATTTAGGTATGGCTGCCAAGAAACTTGGTGTTCATGTTGCTACTCCAGTATTTGATGGTGTTAGACATGAAGATTTAGTTGCCATCATGAATGAAGCAAGAGAAAAAGATATTAACGATGCGAAAGAAGATCCACGTAATGCTCGTGCTATCATTGATGAAAACGGAAAAACATATCTATACGATGGAAGAACAGGACGTCAATTTGATAACAAGATATCTGTTGGTGTCATGTATATGATTAAACTAGCACACATGGTTGATGATAAACTACATGCACGTAGTGAAGGTCATTATACTCTTGTAACCCAACAACCTATGGGTGGTAAAGCCCAAAACGGTGGTCAACGTTTCGGTGAAATGGAAGTTTGGGCTCTAGAAGCATATGGTGCTGCTCATACATTACAAGAAATGATGACAATCAAATCAGATGATATTATTGGACGTAACAAAGTTTATAAAGCAATCATTGATGGTGCTCCAATTCCAACACCTGGTGTTCCTGAAGCCTTCCGTACATTAGTAAAAGAATTACAAGGCTTAGGCTTAAGAGTACGTCTAATTGATGAAAATGGACGCGATGTTGCTAACGAAAGCTTAGTAGATCAAATCGCTGAAGTACAAGCAAGTAAAAGAAACCTATAATTAAAGAGGTGACAAATTTGAGTAAATACAAAGAAATACAAATAGGTATTGCATCACCTGAAGATATAATTTCATGGGCAAACCCCGTATTACAAGGCAAAAAGTTTACTTATGATCCTTTACACAAAGATAAAGTAACTTACATTGATGATGATGGTAATGAAGTTGAATATGTTTTAAAAGGCGAAGTTAAAAAACATGAAACTATCAACTATCGTACATTAAAACCTGAACGTGATGGTTTATTCTGTGAAGTAATTTTTGGACCTACAAAAGATTATCAATGTGCTTGTGGTCGCTCTAAGAAAAATATTGGTGAACATAAAGTATGTGAAAAATGTGGTGTAGAACTTACAGAAAGTAAAGTAAGACGTGAAAGAATGGGATATATAGCATTAGCTGCTCCTGTTGTTCACACATGGTATTTAAGAAATACACCTAGTAAAATTGCAACTTTACTAGATATGAAAACTAAAGATGTTGAAGACATTGTATATCTTGCTTCTTATATTATTACTGAAGTAATGGATGAAGATATCGAAGAACTTAAAGTTGGTCGTATTCTAACTGAACAAGAACACAGTGTATTTAAACGCCGTTACCCTTTCAAATATCGTGCTAAGACTGGTGCTGAAGCAATTAAATATTTACTTCAAAGACTTGAATTAGGCGAACTTGTAAGAGAAATAAGAGAAGAACTTAAGACCGCAACAAAGCAAAAGAAAGAAAAACTAATCAAGAGACTTGAAATTGCTGAAGCGTTCTATAAGTCAGACAATAAACCAGAATGGATGGTAATGGATGTAATTCCTGTTATCCCACCTGATCTACGTCCAATGGTTCAACTTGATGGTGGTAGATTTGCGACTACCGACTTAAACGATTTATATCGTCGTATCATTAACCGTAATAATCGTTTACGTAAACAATTTGAACAAAATGCTCCTGACCTTATCACTAAGAATGAAAAACGTATGTTACAAGAAGCCGTAGATGCTTTAATTGATAACTCAAAACGTAACAAACATATGTTAGTTGATAAAAACAGACCTCTAAAATCACTTTCTGATATTTTAAGAGGTAAACAAGGACGTTTCCGTCAAAACCTATTAGGTAAACGTGTTGACTACTCAGGTCGTTCTGTTATCGTAATTGGACCTGACCTTAAGATGTACCAATGTGGTATTCCAAGAGAAATGGCTTTAATATTATTTAAACCATTTATCATTAGTTACTTACGTAATAAAGAGTTAGCAACTAATCCAGAAGCCGTTACAGGTTCAATCCTAAATCCTGCTAATAAAGATCGTGCAGGAATTCAAAAGGCTAAGAAATTAATTGAATCTGGTGCTCCAGAAGCAATGGAAGCTCTAGAAAAAATCATTGTTGAACACCCAGTATTATTAAACCGTGCTCCAACTCTACACAGACTATCAATTCAAGCCTTTGAACCAAAACTAGTTGAAGGTAAAGCAATTCGTCTTCACCCACTAGTTACTACAGCTTTCAATGCTGACTTCGATGGTGACCAAATGCCAGTCCATGTTCCACTATCAGAAGAAGCTCAAGCCGAAGCTCGTTTACTAATGCTTGCTTCTAAGAACATTCTTGCACCAAAAGATGGTAAACCTATCGTTACACCATCACAAGATATGATTCTTGGTAACTATTACCTAACAGTAGAAAATAGTCAATGTGAACGTGACTTTAACACATATGAAGAAGTAATTGAAGCTTATAAGAAAAATCAAATTAATTTCTTTACAGAAATTATTCTTAATGATGAAATGATCTTTAGAAATGTCCAAGATTTACAACGTGAAGTTGAAAGTGGTAATGCTCCAAGTGTTGGTAAATTCCATATTTCATCACGTGAAGGACGTGCATTCCAAAGTGTTGCAGAAGTAGAAAAAGCATATGAACGTGGAGATATTGACTTCCATACTCGTATCATTATTCCTGCTAACAAGATTGGTCGTCATTTTGTCCAATTTACTGAAAAGATTAAAGCAAATGAAGAAGAATATAATAAACTTCTTAAGAAGGATGAAGAATTACAACAAAAGTATTTAATCACTACTTATGGTAAAATTATTGTTAATGATATCTTCCCTGAATCATTTGCTTATGTAAATGAACCTACTTTAGATAACTTAACAATTGGTACACCTGAAAGATACTTTGTTGATAAAGGAACAAACTATCGTGAATATATTAAGAAAGCTCCACTTGTACAACCATTCAAAAAGAAATTCTTAAGTATGATCATTGCTGAAGTATTTAAACAAGCTAAACTTGCTGAAACATCTAAGACTCTAGATAAGATGAAAGATATCGGTTTCTACTATTCAACAATGGCTGGTATTACTGTATCTGCGTTTGACGTAGTTAGAATTGCTGCCAAAGAAGAAATCATTGAAGAAACTGAAAAACTTGTTAATAAATACAAACAAATGTATCGTCGTGGTACAATGAAAGATTCTGAACGTCACCGTATAATCGTTGATGCTTGGATGGGTGCAACTAAGAAGATTGAAGATGCCATCGCACAAATCATGAAAGAAAATTCAACAACTAACCATATCTTCATGATGGCCGACTCTGGTGCCCGTGGTAGTGCATCTAACTTCACTCAACTTGCTGGTATGCGTGGACTAATGGCTAAGCCTGATGGTGATAGTATGGAAATCCCCGTTAAAGCTTGCTTTATTGAAGGTATGTCAATGTCTGAATTCTTCATTTCTACTCATGGTGCTCGTAAAGGTTCTACCGATACTGCCTTAAAGACTGCAGAATCTGGATACTTAACAAGACGTCTAGTTGACGTTTCTCAAGATGTAACAGTAAAAGAAATGGACTGTGGAACTGATAAAGGTATGGTTGTGACTGCTCTTTATAAAGAAGGTCATGACGGCAAACCTGGTGATTTAATCGTTTCTTTAAAAGACCGTATCAATGGTCGATTCGCTGCTAAAGCTGTATATGGCAAGGTAGATGGTAAGAAGACATTACTTGTAGATAAAGGTGAATTCATTACACCAGAAATCGCTGAAAAGATTGTTGCTTGTGGTATTGAAGCTGTCGAAGTAAGAACATTATTAACATGTGACTGTGAAAATGGTGTTTGTGTTAAATGTTATGGTTCTGACCTTTCAACATCTGAAATTGTTGAAAATGGTGAAGTTGTAGGTATCGTTGCTGCTCAATCAATCGGTGAACCAGGTACACAATTAACAATGCGTACATTCCACTCAGGTGGTGTTGCTGGTGATGATATCACACAAGGTCTTCCACGTATTCAAGAATTGTTTGAAGCTCGTGGCCCTAAAGGAAAAGGTATTATTTCAGAAATTAAAGGAACTGTTGAATCTATTACACCAAAAGGAGACAACCGTTTTGAAATTAAGATTAAGAGCCCTCTAGAAGGTAATGACAAAACATATCTTACAGATAGTGGTAAGAAACCAGTTGTTAAGGTTGGCCAAGAAGTTAACCCTGGTGACTTAGTTTCTGAAGGCTTAATTCATCCAAAAGAATTACTACGTGTCGCAAATGTTGATGCTGTAGAAAAATACATTATTAAGGAAGTACAAAAAGTTTATCGTTCACAAGGTGTTGAAATTTGTGATAAACATATTGAAATCATCGTTAAACAAATGCTTCAAAAAGTCGTTGTAATCGATGAAGGTGGAACTGAATTACTTCCTGGAACATTCATTTCTAAACCTGAATTATTGAAAGTAATTAAAGATTGCTTACAAAAGGGTATCAGAACTCCTGTTGTTAAACCAGTAATTTTAGGTATTACAAGAGCATCACTTAAAGCTGATTCATTCTTGTCAGCCGCATCATTCCAAGAAACTACTCGTGTATTAACTGAAGCTGCAATCCGTGGTAAAGTTGATAAACTTGAAGGCTTAAAGGAAAACATCATTATCGGTGGCTTAATCCCTGCTGGTACTGGTCTTGTTGCTGAAGAAGATATTCACATTCATGCTGCTGAAGGTGCTGAAGAATTTGATGTTCCAAAGCAATAATAAAATAAATGACAACTACGTTAAGTGGTTGTCTTTTTTTATAAAATATGCTATAATATATTAAAAAGAGGAGGGATAAAATGATCGCTAGTGTAGTTGTAAATGTTAATAGTAATAATGTTGATTATGCTTTTACCTATAGTATTCCCGAAATGATTCTTCCTCTAATCAAAGTAGGTTCAAGAGTCAAAGTTCCTTTTGGACAATCTAATCGATTATTAATGGGATATGTTCTTGAATTAAAAAATGAACAACCAACAATGGAACTAAAGGATATTGTCGAATTAGTTGATATTGAACCCATCCTTTCTGAAAAACAAATTGAACTTGCGAAGTTTATTAAAGAAGATACAATTTGTCCTTTAATTCGTGTTTTTAATGTGATGGTTCCAAGTTCTCTTCAATTAAAACCTAAAAAATATTTGAATATAATTAATTATAATGATTTAGATGCTAATCTTGCGACTATCTTTGGTGGTAAACAAGTAGTCGAATATACTTCAAAATTATCAACATTTAGTTATCAAATTGAAAAGGCCATTGAAAAAGGTTTGATTACAATATCCTATGACGCAATCCAACAAACAAAAGAAAAATACACTAATAAATATCAATTAAATCTCCCTATTTTTTATGATAACATGAGTGTATTTTCTAAAAATGTTCAAGATGAATTGCTTCTTTTGAAAGATGAAGAACCACTTTCAAAAAGTGATATTCAAGATAAAACAGGTTTATCTTATTATATGATAGATAAATGTGCCAAAATGAAAGTCCTAGCCACGTTAAAACTACCAACATCAAGAGTAAAGGTAAAAGAATTATCTGTTGATGATACTTTCATCAAGGCCAACGAAACTTATGATGAAATTATTAATAAATTTATGAGTGATTTAACACTTCCATCATTATGGATTCCTCAGGACAATATGGAGGAAGTTGGTATTATTGAACGTATTGTAAGATTAAATGTAAAAAATAAAAAAACTACCTTAATTATCTGCTCGGATATTTTAAGTAGTTATCGAATCTCTTCACTACTCAGAAAACGAACTCACTTAAGTGTAGCTTGTTTAAACTCTGAATTAAGTGAAGGAGAGTATTTAGATTATTACAATGAAATAAAAAATGATGAATATTCGGTAATTGTAACTACGCCTAAAGGCTCACTTTTAGAATATCAAAATCTACATACCATCATTATGTTAGATACAGAAAGCGATAATTATTATAATGATCAAAGCCCAAGATATGACTTAAAAAAGGTAATGTTGAAATATGCTTTAATATATAAGGCTAAATTAATATATCAATCATTCACACCATCAATTGAAGAATATGTAAAAGGCTTAAAAAACATTAATCAATTAGTTGAATCTACTTCATCGAATAATGCTAATATCGATGTTGAAGTTATTGATTTGAAGGATGAATTACTTCGTGCTAACACTTCTTTAATAAGTCAAAAATTGTTGAAAAAAATCAAAATAACCATGTCAAAAGGACTACAAACCCTACTAATTACCAATCGAAAATTTCATAGTAATTATGTAATGTGTAGATCATGTGGAGAAATAGTTAAATGTAGTAGATGTTTAATTCCTCTCCAATATTCTAAGAAAAATGATAACCTTTTGTGTCCGGCTTGTGGAACAAGATATGCGATGATCAATACCTGTCCAAATTGTGAAAGTCAGATGTTTAGATTTGAAGGTAGTGGCATGGAACAACTAGTTGAAGATTTGAAGTCTTTACTTCCAGATGCTCGAATAGTAAAAATTGATGATTCTTCATATAAAGAAAACTCAATTAAAATGTCAGAAATTGAAAATAATGAAGTAGATATTATTCTTGCGACAGCAGTACTTTCTAAAAGTGTTATCGAAACAAACCTTGGATTAGTCGCAATCATCAATTTAGATGAAATAACAGGAAATCAAAGTTATACATCAAATGAAAGAGCAATGAGTGAACTAGTTCAAACCAAAAATAAAGTATTAAATACAAATGCAACAATGGTTGTACAAACCTACGATCCAAGTAATTATGTTTTAAAAGATTTTATAATTGATGATTTTAAAGCTTATGTTAAAGAAGAAATCACAAATCGTAAAATACTTAGAAATACGCCTTTTTACTTCATTAATCGTATTTTTGTAAAAGGAAAGTATGAAGATATGTTTAAAGAAGCATATAATATTAAAAAAGCCTTACAAGAAATGCTTGGGAAAAAAGTATATATAATTGGACCTACGTATAACCACGCAAATCAAGCTGTTCAATTAATCATTAAACATCAAGTAGTGGATATTAATAATATGTATAATAGAATTTACTCAAATTATCAAAATTCTTCAGTAATGATTATTTTTGATAAATATCCACGCTATATTTAGGAGGTAAAATGTTAAAAATAGTATTTATGGGAACCCCAAACTTTAGTGTTCCTATTTTAGAAGCCTTAATCGAAAAGTATCAAGTAATCGGTGTTGTAACACAACCTGATAAAATGGTAGGAAGAAAACGTGAAATTGTATATTCACCAGTAAAAGAATGCGCTATAAAACATAATATTCCTCTTTTTCAACCTGAAAAAATAAGAAATGATTATGAAGATATTATGGCCTTAAATCCTGATTTAATTGTTACGGCTGCTTATGGTCAAATTGTTGGTATGAAATTATTAAATAGTCCAAAATATCGCTCAATTAATGTTCATGCCTCACTACTTCCAAAATATCGTGGTGGAGCACCAATTCATGCGGCTATAAAGAATGGTGATTCATATACAGGCGTTACAATTATGTATATGGAAAAGGCTATGGATGCAGGTGACATCTTGGGAACCGTTAAAGTCCCAATCCTAGACACTGATGACTGTGGTAGTATGTTTGAAAAACTATCACTTGCGGGGAGAGATCTTTTATTAGAGGTAATTCCTAACTTAATAGATGGTAAGATTACACCAATAAAACAAATTGAATCAGATGCCACTTTTGCTTATAATGTAACAAAAGAGGAAGAAAAACTAGACTTTAATCTTCCAGCAAGATCGGTATTTAATCATATTAGAGCATATAATCCAAACCCAGTTGCTTATATGCTTTTAGGTAATGATCCAATTAAAGTATATTCATCAAAAGTTAGTGATGAAACTCATCATACAACTCCAGCTGAAATAATTAAAATTACTAAAAATGGCTTTCTTATGGCATGTGGTGAAAACACAACTTTAGAAATACTTGAAGTACAACCAAGTGGAAAAAAGAAAATGTCTGCTCGTGATTTTGCGAACGGAGCTTTAAGAAAGTATTTAGAAAGGAAATAACTATGCAACCTAAACTTTATTATTCTCGTGAAGAAATGCAAAAACTAAATATTGAAAAATTACAAGAACGTGGTGTAACAGTTGAGGAAATTGCTGAAATTGCTTATAACCAACAAAGTAGATATAATGACAACGTTGAAATGGAAGTATGTATAGAAAGTGTAATGAAAATATTATCTTTACGTGATATCTTTCATATTCTACAATTAGGTGCTGAAATTGACCGCCTTGCTGAAGAAGGAA
Source organism: uncultured Bacilli bacterium (assembly GCA_934133195.1). Classification (GTDB taxonomy): domain Bacteria; phylum Bacillota_I; class Bacilli_A; order ML615J-28; family CAG-313; genus UMGS75. The sequence goes on from CAKPAZ010000011.1 coordinate 35,998, forward strand.
AATTTAATGGACCAATTCAAGATATCTTACGATATGATTTAGGTGTCTTTGGTGTAGATGAAATTTTAGGTCTAGATGTTGCTCGTCTATATGGAGCCATTGGACAAACTAACTTTGGTGATATCGATGTTAATAAACCAGGTATAGTCGCAAAACTTAATGCTGATGGTAAAGGTGATAAAGAACATTGTCATACTTTTTTAGATGATATTGTTGGTGCTATTGCGGCAGCTGCTTCAACTCGTGTTGCTCAAATTATCTCTGAAGATGAAGCAGAAAAAGGACTAAAGTAAATGGAAACAATAAAAACCATCTATAAGATTGGATATGGACCATCGAGTTCACATACTATGGGACCTGGATATGCAGCGGAAAAGTTCTTAAACAACCATCAAGATGCTGACAAATTTAAAGTTGAATTATATGGTTCCTTAGCCTTAACCGGAAAAGGCCATATGACTGATGTAATAATTAAAAAGATTCTAGGTGATTTAAAAACCGAAGTAATCTTTAATTATGATAAAGTATTTCCTTATCATCCTAATGCTATGAAATTTCAAGCTATAAAAGATGGTACAATAATTGATGATTGGCTTGTATATAGCGTTGGCGGTGGTGATTTAAGGGAAGAAGGAGAAGCAAGAGTAAAAAAAGAAACTAAAGTTTATCCTCATTCAACAATGGAAGAAATCTTAAGATATGTTAAAAAAACAGGTATGACACTTCCTGAATATGTTTTAAAATATGAAGGCCCTAGTATCAAAGAATATCTTAAAGAAGTCTTAAATACGATGGAAAAATGTATAAAAAAAGGGATAATGACAGATGGAGTTTTACCAGGAAGATTAAAAGTAACCAGAAAAGCTCCAACGTTTTATCAAAAATACTTAAATACGAAAAAGCCAAATGAACTAGTATATGCGTATTCACTCGCTGTAAGTGAAGAAAATGCCAGTGGAAATGTTGTCGTTACTGCTCCTACTTGTGGAGCATCAGCAGTAATCCCAGCCGTTCTATTTATGGAAAAAGAAATTAACAATCGAAGTGAAAATGAACTTATTAATGCTTTGATGGTAGCTGGTCTTATTGGTAATATAGTAAGAACAAATGCCTCAATTTCAGGAGCTGAAGTAGGATGCCAAGGAGAAGTCGGTGTGGCTTGTAGTATGGCATCAGGAATGCTAGTATATTTATATGGGGGAGATAGTGAAACTATCGAATATGGGGCTGAAATCGCCTTAGAACACCATCTAGGATTAACTTGTGATCCAATTGATGGACTTGTTCAAATCCCATGCATTGAAAGAAATGCTATTGCGGCAATCACTGCAATCAATACTAGTGAATATGCAAGAATTGCAGGAAGTAAACACTCAGTAACCTTAGATAGTGTAATTGAAGTAATGAAAGAAACCGGCAAAGATCTCCAAGATAAATACAAAGAAACCTCAACTGGTGGTCTTGCTTTAAGAAATAAATAATAGGTAGAAAATATGGAAGAAATAAAAAAAGAAGTTGAAGAACAAAAAATAATAAAGATAGGCACAAAAATGAAAATGTCATTTGTTGCCTTAACACATGAAGGGCTTGGAATTGCTAAAATAAGTGGATATAACAAGTTTGGAACATATTATGAAAATTTCCCTATTTTTGTAATGGGAGCCTTATCACATGAGGAAGGTTATGTTGAAATAACTAGACTTACAAAAAGTTTTGGATATGGTAAAGCATTAAAAATGTTCCCTGATACCTTCACAAAAGATCGTACAACCCCAATATGCAAGGCCTACCCTGAATGTGGTGGTTGCAACATAATGCATATGACGTATGCAGCCCAACTTAAGTTTAAAGAACAAACAGTAAAGGATACGCTTGAAAGAATTGGAACACTAAAAGGTGTTGAAATTAAACCAATTATTGGTACAACTCATCCTTTACGTTACCGTAATAAAGTTCAAGTGCCATTTGGAATGTCATTTAAGAAAACAGTGGCTGGATTTTATAAACGTGATACTCACCAAATAATACCCCTTGAATCATGTTACATTCAAAGTGATATTTCTACAAGCTTAACTTTATTTGTAAAAAATCTATGTAATGAATATAAACTTACAGGATATGACGAAAAATATCACAAAGGTGATATTAGACATATTCTAATAAAAACAAATACTGTTGGTGAAATTATGCTTGTTCTTGTAATGCTACATCAAGAATTACCAGACCTAAAACCAATGGTTGAAAAAATAGTAAAAAGATATCCGTCGGTTAAATCAATAATAATGAATATCAATAAAGTAAGAGGAAACACTACACTTGGAGATAAGAATATTCTTCTTTATGGAGATCCATATTTAACGGATACTTTGTGTGGTAAAACATTTAGAATTGGTGCAACCTCATTCTATCAAGTAAACCATGAACAAACAGAAATACTTTATACAAAAGCCTTAGAAATGGCTAACTTTACAAAAGATGATGTCTTAATAGATGCATATTGTGGTATTGGTACAATAGGTATCATCGCCTCTGATAAAGTAAAACAAGTATATGGAGTTGAAATTGTTCCAGAAGCTATTAAAAATGCAAATGAAAACCTAAAGCTAAACGGAGTTACTAATGCAACATACGTTTGTAACAAAGCTGAAGAACAAATTGTTGATTGGATGTCATCTGGACTTCCAGCAACTGCTGTGGTTGTCGATCCACCAAGAAAAGGCTGTGATGAGACTTTCCTTGAAACTATAGACAAAATGAACATTGGTAAAGTGCTTTATATTTCTTGTAATCCATCAACTCTCGCAAGAGATTTGAAATACCTTGTTGAACATGGTTATTATGTATTTGGCGTACAACCTGTTGATATGTTCCCACAAAGTTCTCATATAGAAACTATTGTATACTTAGAAAAGCACTAGTTTCTTTCCTTATATATATAAAGAAAAAGCCTAAGAATTAACTTAGGCTTATTTTCCGTTTATGGAACTATTAAATTTTGCGACTTTAGCATCTTTTCCAATTACAAGTACTTCATCACCGGGATTAATGGTGTCACTACCTTTTGGAATAAATACTTTTTTATTTCGCTTGATAGAAATTATATTAACATCATATTTGTTTCTTGAATCAAGTTCAATTAAAGTCTGAGGTTTAAAGTTATCAGTAATTAATATCTGTACAATACCATAACCATCAGAAATATTAAAGTAATCAGTTATGTTATCACTAATAATACTATTTGCATATCTTATTCCCGCAATTCTTTCAGGGAATATTACTTCATCGGCACCAATTTTATACATGATTTTCTCGTAATGATCATCATCGATTCTAACACTGATTTTCTTTACTCCACGTTCTTTTAAAAGAATAGTGGTAAGGATTGTAGCTTGTATATTTCCTCCGATTGTTATAATTGCTTGTGAGATGCCATCAAAACTAATTTGATTTAAGGCAGCCTCACTTGTAGAATCGCAAATCAAACAATGTTCAATAATTTCACTTGCTTTAATTACAGCATCTTCATTACTATCGATTGCCATAATTTCAACGTTATTGTGTTTAACTAGTTCTTCGATTATCGCAATACCTAATCTTCCAAGTCCTACAACTAAAAAACTTTTTTTCATATTTAATTCTCCTAACCAATAATTATTGTCTTTTCAACATATCTAACTTCATTACTATTATCAATTAACCAATTACGATTCCAAAGGTTCATAATTGTCAATGGTCCAAGTCTGCCAGCAAACATTGCTATGCATAATAGAATTTTACTAGTGAAATGAAGACTTGAAGTAATACCTGTTGAATTACCAACTGTACAAAATGCGGAAAATACTTCAAAAATTATTTCATCCATTCCATGAGTAACTCCATCTTTTAAGATTCCCAAATTACTTTCTATAATAATAATGACAGTGCTAACAGTAAAAATAAAAGTAATGGCCATTACTACAAGGGTAAAAGCTTTAATTACAGAAGAAGAAGCAATTCTCCTTTTAAAGGCAGTAGCTTGCTTTCCTCTAGCATAGCCAATCATACTAGCTACTAAAACAAATAAAGTGGTTGTCTTGATTCCCCCACCAGTAGAACAAGGTGAAGCGCCAAAAAACATTAATACAATAAAAATTATAAAGCCAGCACCACCACGAAGTTTACTCATCTCAAATGTCGCAAAACCTGCAGTTCTTGCAGAGACGCTTTGGAAGAATGCTTGTAGTAAATTCATATCTGTTAGTACCCAAAATAACAAAGTACCAACAACCAAAAGTATTAATGTCGTAAACAATACAATTTTTGTATGTAAAGACAACTTTTTAAAACTTTTAAATGATAAGATATCAAAAATTACGATAAAACCGATTCCACCAAGAATAATTAATAATGCAGTATTTAAATTAAATAGTACATTAGAAGCAAAAATATCATTTGTTAAACTTGAACTTCCAAACAAATCAAATCCAGCATTATTAAAAGCTGATACCGCATGAAATAAGCTAATGCCAACAATTTGTGAATCAGTGTAGCCTAAATCTTCAATTTTAACTGAATACTTCAAAATTAAAAAGTTAAATATTGCTCCAACTAACTGAATAGAAAAAGCAGTTAAAACAATAGACTTAACCATTTTTGATAAACCTTGTTGAGAATCTTGATTTAAGGCTTCTTTAAGTAAGAATCTATTTTTAATACCAATATTCTTTCCTAATATAATAAAAACAAAAAGAGCAATTGTAATAAAACCAAGTCCACCAATTTCAACTAGCATCGCAAGTACAATTTTTCCAAACACACTAAGGGTAGCCCCCAAATCAGGAATTACCGATAGTCCCGTAACACATACTGCTGATGTAGTTGTAAAAAGAGCTTCAATAAATGTCAGGTTCTTTCCCTTAGTTGAAATTGGTAATAATAAAATTATTGTTCCAACAACAATTACAATAAAGAAACTCAGTAGTATCATTATAAAAGGAGATAAACTTTTTTTCTTTTTCACATTTACACATCCCTTTCAATGGCTTAGATTATAGCACATAAAACATTATATTTCAAATAAAATAAAAAACTTGTAAAAAATAAGACAATTTATAAGCATTAATTTTGACATTGTTTATACAAAATGATATAATATATGAGGTTTTGCTGAAAGGCAAGCGCTCTGAATTTATCCTATTAAAATAAATTCAAAAAAACTTTATCAAAATGAGTCAAAAGTATTGACAAATAAAAGATAAAGTGATATAATATTCTAGCGCGTTTAAGAATGCGTAAGAAAAAAATTGATCTTTGAAAACTGAACATAACAGGTGGAGCAGGAAAATAAACTTTTTTGAGAGTTTGATCCTG
>CAKPAZ010000012.1 GCA_934133195.1 uncultured Bacilli bacterium
TTAATTATGGGTGGCCCAAACCTTAACATAATTATACCATAGTATAAAAATTCTGTCAATAATTGGTATAAATTTTTTATGATTTTATTGTTCAAAGCAAGTTTTTAAGCAATCTAATTTTGTATAATCTGGTTTAAATTTATAATACTTTGATAAAAATGTAATTCTTTGTCTTTCTCTTTCAATTTCTTGGAGTATTTCTTCCTTGTTAATTTCTTTAGGTTGTCCGTTTTTGTTATAGAAGTTACTATAACATATTTTTTTTACTACTTCAGTTGGGAGATTTAATCCATTGATTTCGAGGTCTTCTTTACCAAGTAGTGATTTTTTATTTCCTTTGAGGTTTACTTTTTCTTTTGTTAGAAAGTTATAGCATAGGTTTCCTCTTATGATGGCATCTTCTTTGTTAAATTCACGATTAGTATCGGTATTTAAATGAGATATGTCAGTTCCATAGATTATACGATCAGCATACTTAATAAAGAAAGTTCTTGCTTCTTTAATATTTTGAGAGAGGTTTGTGAAAAGTTCAATTCCTGGGGTTATATCTACTGATATATTAGGATAGGAATCAAATAGTTTTGAAAGTTTTTCTAAGTTTTTTGAAAGAAAGAAAAAGTGAGCAAATGTAATGTGAAGATTAGGATGTCTTTTTAAGACGTTTTCTACTTGACGATATTGATCAAGATTATTGACATAACTTTCATCATAAAACCAACCTTCTCTTTTAGCCCATTCTGGTATTTTAGTTTCATCCCAGAATTCTTCAGGATCATTGACATGCCAGATGATGTTGATTTTTTCTTTTTCTAAGTAAGAAAATAATTTATCAAATTCTTCACAGTCAAAATCATGAATAGGAAATCTTTTTCTTTCATCAGGCTTTCCTTCAAGCATCTTAACACCATCACATCCACATTTCATAATGTTTTTTACATGTTCTATTAGATTTTCTCCCATGTTAGTTCTTTTTATATATTCTGTTGGATCTAAGCTACCATAGGTATATAATCGGTGATTTGATTTTGCTTTCGCAAACAAACAATCAAGGGTTTCTGATGATTGATACATGTTTATTTGTGCAACTAAGTTTCCATACTGACAGTTTGTTAAATCAAGGGCTTCTAGTACATCGTCAACAAGAGATGGCAAGGAAAAATGCAAATGAGAATCTATAATCATATTAATTATCTCCTAAAGGTAAATGTCCTAATGGTGAAAGTTCTTTTTTAAAGAATTTAACAATTGTTCTTATAGAATTTGGAGTATATTCATATAAGCACATATAGTTTTTAAGATTATGTAATACTTCTTTATCCATTGGTCCTTTTAACGAGATTACATAGACATTTGAATAATTATCAAGTATTTGGTTAATGATATTTTGTTGTTTTAGATTTTTACATGCATCATAACTAAATACTATTATTTTTTGATAGTTATCCAAATTAGGTAATTCCATATCATCTTCTAAGTCTATGACTTTTAAATTTTTAAATGTAGTTTTAAGGGTTGTCGCAAGATCACGTTTTTCAAACTCATCTTCAACAATTGAGCTTACGCGAGGAGTTGGAGCGAGAACTACCGTATTTTCATCAATGGTTGGAATGTCACCTGATACTTTAGTTAATGATTCATCAACTATTTTTTGAGCAAGGCGACTGCTATTTTCATCTAGTTCATATAATTGATTATTTAAAAAGTATTTTTCTAAATATGGAAGGATTTGACGTTTATAAGCCAAGATTCTTTTGATTTTTTCATCTATTTCAGCTTCTGTTATAATTCCATTTTGAACGGCTTCATAGACTTTTTCAAAGGCAGATTCTTGTAATTCTTTGGTGTGACAAACAAGGACCATGTCACATCCTGCTTTTAAAGCAAGAACAGCTCCTCCGGGAGTGGTGTAATGGTCTTGGATGGCTTTCATTTCTAAACAGTCAGAAACGATCATTCCTTTAAAGCCTAATTCTTCACGAAGTAATCCTTTAATTACTTTAGGTGATAGAGTGGCAGGATACTCATCATATGCCTTAAATAAAGTATGAGTAGTCATAATGCATGGTACATCAATATTTTCTTTGAAAGGAACTAAACCTATTTTGTGCATTTCTTCTTTAGAAACATCTAGTATTGGAAGTTCTAAATGAGTATCAATTAAGCATTTACCTTCACCTGGGAAATGTTTTGTACAAGCTAGTACTCCATATTCAGCTAAACCTTTAATAAATTGATGTGCAAGCGTAGCTACAAGTTTAGGACTAGCACCATAACTTCTGACATTTACTGTATAGTTTTTTAATTCATTATTTACTTCAAGACAAGGTGCAAAGTCAAGGTTTAAACCAAGTTTTATCATGTCTCTTGCAATAATCTTACCAGATGTATAAGCAGATGAAGAAACATTAGAGGCACCACATGTCATTTGTGATGGTGCAAAGGTAACATCTCTAACTAGTCTTGTTACCATTCCTCCTTCTTGGTCAATCGCAATAAAAGGAATTATGTCATTTTCCTTTACTATATGATTATATAATGATGTGGTTAAGGTTTTTAGTTGTGAAGCATCGGTAAAGTTTCTTGTAAATAAGATGATGTTTCCCGCATGATATTTTTCAACTAAATCACAGATATGTTGATCATAGTAAGTTGAAGGAAAACCAACAATAATTAGTTGTCCAATCTTTTCTTGTAATGTCATTTCTTCAAGTTTTTTCATTTTGGGTCTCCTTTAATTTTTATTTTTTTGTTTTGTCTTAATTATATCGTTTTAAACAATAAAAAGCAAGTGAATAAGAACTAGTTCTAAATTACTTGCTTTTTTATTTATCTATTTTCCTTGATGATTATAGTGACAATCACAATATGGGCCACCACTAGCTAGAGTATATTCTCTTGTAAAGATGGTGTTATTTAGGTGAGCCATATCATAATCAAGTGAACACATTGCTGGAACATATTCTTTTAAGCCGAGTTTTGTCATCAAATGACAAATTCCACAAGTATAGAAGATTGCGGTATACTGATTAAGAGTTTCTCCATCTTCAACACTAAACTTCCAAGAATATGGATTGTTAATTTGTTCACTCTTTTTAGCTTGTTGCTTTAGGATGTTTCGACCTTTAAGTGTGTATGCTTTACTTTTCTTAGCTGACATTTTAGTAAGTTTGTTTTCACACATTGCTTTACGGTAGTACACTCTAACTTCTTCAACCGTGTATTTTTTCTTAACTGATAAAAGAATGGAAGAAAGCATTGCACAACTTAAGATGTTAATTAAGAAACGATCACCTTTTTCAAATTCATTTACGGTTGAAAGAATTTCTTTATATTTTTTATGAGCTTCTTTCATTATTTGATGGGGATTTTCTTCACTAAAGGTTTCAGTTAATTGTTTTTTAAAAGTACCTTTAAATCCCATCCACATTATTTTTGGCATTAATCCATATTTCATTTATTTCATCTCCAATTATTGATTGTTTCAGTTACTTTTTTATCAATATCGATACGAGTTTGTTTACATTCTTTAGGATACTTCTTTGCGGCCGCAAAAGCAAGTTTTACAAATAAATTAGAAAATATTGGAAGCATTGAATCTAACAAACTTTGAGGGAAAACAAAGTGAGTACCATGTTCATATACAATCATTTCAGCTTTTACTTTATGAGGTATTTCGTTTAATCTTTGTTGCATACGTCTTATGTATTTACCAGTATTCCATAATACATCATCATCGGCTCCAATAACTAATAATTGACCATTAATATTTTCTATTTTGATCTTTTCTTCCTCAGTTATTGGATGAGCAAGTTCTGAATCTTCAAATAACTTTAAAGAGTTAGTTGAATCTTTAGTTCTTTTACTTTCAGCTTTTATTATATGATAATACTCAGGATGTTTGTAACAAAAAGGCATATAAGGAAGAGGTTTACCGCGATAAGTAAATAGCGATTCGTTTTCAATAGGCCATTCTTTACATCCATCTTTATCTCCTTGTGCAAATCCTTGCCAAATGAAATCACTAGGGGTAAGAGCTATTGTTAAGGTGATATCACTAAAATATGAGGCAGCACATAAGGCAAGAGTTCCGGTAGTTGAAGCACCTGCAATTGCAATTTTTTCATTTCCGTTTGCTTTTAGCCATTTTATTGCTGTTTCAATTCTTTCAAGAGGATAGTTATGATGACTATAATCTTTTTTCCCAGGTGACATTGATAATACATTGACACCTCGTTTAAATAACCATTTAATAAATGATCTTGCCATGTAGTCTTCGGGGTCATCGCCGATCATCGCAATAACTACTGATTTGGTTTCTTTTTTATTTTTCCAGTATGCTCCATAAAAGCCATCTTTATCAACATCAAAATGAATATGTTTCATTAATGTTACTTCCTTTCTTTAAAGTCGATACGGACTATTTGCATTTTCATCATATTATCACCGATCTTTGATAATAGTTTATTAAATCCTTTTAGTTTATATTTACTATCATCTAAGTAGCCAAGCATATAGCCACGACTTGATACTTCAATGTTATCACTCCATGATGATATTTCTTTTTTAGCATTACTTACGCTAAAGTAAGCATTGACATTTTTTATTTTTGCGGACTTAATCCATGTTTTTAGCATTAACTTTACAGCTTTTTTGTTAGCCGCATCAAAAACAAGTTTAGCTCCCTTAAAGTGTTCAGCCATCTTGGTAATAATTTTCTTTACATCTTCTTTTACAAAATAGTAGAAAACACCTGCAGCGAAGAAGACTGCACCATTTGTTTGATCAATTTTTTCAAACCAATTAAGATCATTTAAATTACAAGGAATGTTGTATTCATTATTTTTCTTCGGGATTAATTCATTTCTTATTTCTATTACTTCAGGAAAATCTAAATTATATATTTTACATTCACCATTATCAATGAATGTTCCTGTATCATCTAATCCACATCCAAGATTTACGACTGATGCTTTAGGATGAGTCTTTAAGTAATCTTTAATTTCCCAAATTAAATCATTTTGACGCATTGCGACTTCTAAAAAGCCAAAGCGTTGGATAAATTTCTTTGATACTTTTTCGAGAGTGCTAAAATCATAATCTATTTGTTCAATTACTTTAATGGCGGTATTATCATAATATAACGTAGGATAAAGTTCTGAACATTTCTTTTTTCCAAATAGTGGAATAATTAGTGTTTCTTGAACGGTATTTTTTTCAATATGATATTTCATTATTTATTTCTCCTATAACCATATTCATCAACATATTCTGGATGTTCTTTAAGATATTCATCTGCATCTCCACATATTGTATAATCACATCTACAGCCATCACAACATGTGGTAGTTCTAACTAATCTAGCGTGAATCAATTCCATTGATTTATAGTCTACATTGCATAAGGCTGGCATTATTTCTTCTAGTTGATGTTTTTTAACAAATTCAGCCACTGGACAAGATGTAAATTCATAGTAGATTGGTTTATTGACATCAAATGGGGAAACTATCATTTCATAGTCATGCCATTTGTCACAACCTTGTTTTGCTTTAGTGAAGGCTTTGTACATTAGTTTTTTCCAGAAAGGTTTGTTACAATTAACAAATTTTAACTTTCTAAATGAAGGAAGAATTAAGTTTTCTTCTAGTTCTTCAATTTCTCTAAAGGATGTTACTTCTTTACAAACGACATAGTAACTAACAATCGCAATGCAGTCATAAGTGCCACCTTTTCCATTATGGAAATTACGTTTTCCCCCAAGGTCTGTTCGCCAGTCTTTTAGGAAATCAATGTATTGTAATTGAACTTTTGTCCATATTTCTTCTTGTTTTGTTTTAGGATAATGTAAGGCAATTTTCTTTTTTATTTCTTTTTCACATTGTTTACTATATAAAACATGGCATTCTTTGTTATAATTTAAGTTTTTATTTTTCATTATTATACCTCTTATTTAATATATTATATCACTGATGTAAAGAAAACTCAATTAGTTAGCACTAGCTAACTTTTTTATTATATAAAAACAAGCATATCATTAACTGATATGCTTGTGATATTTAGACTTATTTATTCTTTAGGTAATTGTCGATTGCTTCAGCAGCTTTTTTACCAGCACCCATAGCAAGGATTACTGTAGCAGCACCAGTTACGGCGTCACCACCAGCGTAGATACCTTCTCTTGAAGTTAAACCATCTTCATTAGTAATGATTCCACCCCATTTTTCAGTATCAAGACCTTTAGTAGTGTTCTTGATTAGAGGGTTAGGAGATGTACCAAGTGCCATAATAACACAGTCAACATCCATTACAAATTCAGAGTCAGCTTTAACTACTGGTTTTCTACGACCAGATGCATCAGCTTCACCAAGTTCCATTTCAACACATTTCATTTGTGAAACAGTTCCAGTTTCATCACCGATTAATTCAATTGGGTTAGTTAATACTTTGAAGATGATACCTTCTTCCATAGCATGTTCAACTTCTTCTCTTCTTGCTGGAAGTTCATCTAATCCACGACGATAAACGATATAAACATTTTCAGCACCTAAACGTTTAGCACATCTAGCAGCATCCATTGCAACGTTACCACCACCAACAACAGCAACATTCTTGCTTTGTTTTACTGGAGTAGTTGAATCAGGAAGGTAAGCTTTCATTAGGTTAACACGTGTTAAGATTTCATTAGCGCTGAATACACCTTTTAAGTTTTCACCAGGAATATTCATGAACTTAGGAAGTCCAGCACCGCTACCAATGAAGATAGCTTCAAACTTATATTCATCGATTAATTCATCAATTGATAATACTTTACCAACAACCATGTTAGTTTCAACTTTAACGCCTAATGCGATTAAGTTGTCGATTTCTTTTTGAACGATTGATTTAGGAAGACGGAATTCAGGAATACCATAAACTAGAACTCCACCAGCCATATGTAATGCTTCAAAAATTGTAACTTCATAGCCTTCAAGTGCAAGTTTACCAGCACATGTTAATCCAGAAGGACCAGAACCAATTACTGCTACTTTATGACCATTTGATGCAGGTCTTACTACTTCACCAGTTTGATGAGCATTGTGGTAGTCAGCAACGAATCTTTCAAGTCTACCGATTCCAACAGGTTCACCTTTAATACCTCTTACACATTTGCCTTCGCATTGGCTTTCTTGAGGACATACACGACCACAAACTGCAGGTAGTGCACTGCTCTTGTAAATGATATTATAAGCTTCTTCATAGTTTTTAACTTTAACTTGAGCAATGAAATCAGGAATGTTGATTCCAACAGGGCAACCATTAACACATGGTTTATTTTTACAATGTAAGCATCTTTCAGCTTCATCGATTGCCATTTCTTCAGTATAACCTAAAGCAACTTCTTCAAAGTTTTTATTTCTAACGTTTGCATCTAAAGATGGCATTGGGTTCTTTTTAAGTGACATATTAGGCATAATTATTTAACCTCTTTTTTCAATAAATTACAAGATTTTTCTCTTGCTCTTGCTTCAAAATCTGTATAGCTTCTAGATCTTGAGATAGCTTCATCAAAGTCGACTTCAAATGCGTCGAAATCAGGACCATCAACACAGGCAAATTTAGTTTTGCCACCTACTGTTAAACGACAGCAACCGCACATGCCAGTACCATCGATCATAATTGGGTTCATACTTACAACTGTTTTGATGTTATATTTCTTTGTTAGTAATGTAACAAACTTCATCATGATAAGTGGTCCAATAGCGATAACTTCATCATATTCATTTCCTGCTTTAATTAATTCTTCTAATGCGTTAGTTACTAAACCTTTTGTTCCATAACTACCATCATCTGTCATTAAGCATAGTTTGTCACTTGCTTCAGTGAATTCTTTTTCTAAGATAACTAAATCTTTATTTCTAAATCCAATAATTGAGTGAACTTCACATCCTGTGTCATGTAATTTTTTAGCAACAGGTAATGCGATAGCACAACCTACACCACCACCAACAACAGCAACTTTCTTTAATCCTTCAGTTTCAGTTGCTTTTCCAAGTGGGCCTACAAAGTCATGAATGCAATCGCCTTCATTTAGGTTGTTTAATAACATAGTTGTTCCACCAACTATTTGGAAAATAATTGTAACTGTTCCTTTTTCACGATCGTAACCAGCAACAGTTAGAGGAATTCTTTCACCAGCTTCATCAACTCTTAAGATAATAAATTCTCCTGGTTCAGCTTTCTTAGCGATAAAAGGAGAATAAACTTCCATTTTTGTTACAGTTGGGTTTAGTTCTTCTTTTAAAACAATTTGATTTAATTTAAACTTGTCCATTTTTTAACTCCCTTTTCATTTTTTTCATTCATTGAATAAGTTTTGATTTGACATCGCTACTTTAAATGTTGGTTCAAATAATGAGCCTTGACCATTTACCTTTAATATTTTTAAATATTTAGGACTTTTTTGAATAACTAGTTTACTATTTTCATCAATCTCAATCATTGTTCTTCCATCAATCACAACTATTGGTTTGTGTTCATGGTAAGTTTGACGTTGATTAGGATCACTGATATCAATAGAAACTATATCTGTATCATTAACTACTAAAGATGTAATATTTCTAAGTTGGGGACAGAGTGGGGTAACCACAAAGTTTTTAGCATTAGGTAGAAGTAAAGGTCCTCCACTAGAAAGACTAAATGCACTCGATCCGGTTGAGGTAGCAACAATAACTCCATCCGCATAAAATGAGGTTTTGTTATTACCATTAACATACATGTTAATAAGTAACATCTTGAAAAGTTTTCCTCTTTCAATGCTTACTTCGTTAAAGGCAATTCCTTTATGAATGTCGTTTTCACTATTTTTAACTACATATTCAAGGGTATTTCTATTTTCAACAAAATAGTTATCATTGAATATACTTGTTAATTTTTCCGGATAGTTTGTTCTTGTGGCCTCGGTTAAGCATCCTACTCTACCTAGATTAATACCGAAGTATGCGTAATCTTTATCCACATATCGGTGTAACTTATTAAGTAAAGTTCCATCTCCACCTAGTACAAGAGCAAAATCAATTTCCGTGCTATCTTGAATTTCACTACCTCGATTAATTTTTGAGATTAATTCATTTTCAAGAAATACATTACAATTGTTCTTTTCTAAAAAACTTATTACTTCATTTGTGACAATAAGTTTTTCATCTTTAGCTTCATTTACTAAAACTAAAATGTTCCTTTTTTTCATATTCATCTCCAGCAATATCAATCTTTTTTATTATACATCATTTTTTCATTTTTTTCAACTTATATGTAAAAATTATTTGTTTTTAAAAGAAAAAAGGATTATAGAGATAATCTCTATAACCCTTATAGGTCAATATTTTGAAACTTTTTAGCAAGGTTACCACCGATTAAACCAATGACAACTCCAGCTACAGTTCCTGTGACTATTAAAACTGGTAAATAGTAAGCTATTTCAACTGTTGTTGTTACAAAACAAGCAACAAGTATTTGACCAATGTTATGGAATACACCACCAATTACACTTACTGTAATTGTTGATAGTTTGGTTAATTGTTTTAAAAGAATCATTGCTGTTAAACTTAAGATTGCACCAGCAATACTATAAGCAAGACTATATGCATTACCAAAAAGTAGTGCTACTAGAAATACTCTTAATATACTGACGATAACTGCATCTTTCCATCCTGACTTATATAGTAGAAATATTATTACTATATTGGGAAGTCCAAGTTTTACTCCCGCAAGTAAGGGAAAGGTTGGAAGTAAACTTTCAACATAAGAAAGAATTAGAGCTAAGGAAATACATATACTTAAGTAAGTTATCTTTTTAACAGCTTTCATATTACTTTTTACAATTCACTAATATTATCAACTCCATAAACTGTTACTGTTAGTTTATTGGGTAAGCAAGTAATTGTTTCTCCTTCCTTACTAATTTTACCTTGTTTTACACAAACATGATCTTTACAATTTGCGTCTAATAACCAAGCTTGTTTATCTTTTATACACAAAATATTAGTTCCTCCATTTAGTTCGTAGGTTCCTTCATCAGAGAAGGAATAACGAGCTACTTCTACGCCATCGACTTTAACGATAACGCCACCACCATCTTTTTTAGTTAAAGTAACTATTAAGAATAAGATAGCCGCAAAAACTAATATTCCACCAATAATTAGAAAATCACGTTTTCTCATTTACAAGCAAGGAAAGCAAGAGCCATAAGACCAGCAACTAGTAAACTAATTGGAAGACCACGGAATGCTTTTGGTACACTTGTTTCATCTAGACGTTCATGTAAAGTACTAAAAATAATCATTGTTAAAGTTAAACCTACACCTACTTGAGCAGCAGTTAGACAAGCTTCACCAAATCCTAGGCTAGCACCATTGATACATAAACCAAGTACAGCACCATTGATTGCGAAAGTTAAGAAATCAACTTGACAATATCCTTCTAGTTTACCTTTTGCAACTAAATGGATAAGTTCAACAACACCTAAAACTACTAACACAAATACTAATGTTTGTAAATATTCAGCATGAGCAAGTAAATACTTATTAATTGGCCAAGTAATTAATGTTGTAAGTAACATTACTAAAAGAGTACCTAAACCAATAAATAATGATCTTTTAATTGTACGATTATTTTCAATAACTGCACCAGTTCCTAGGAAATGTAGGATTGCATAGTTATTTGATAAAAGACCAGCAAAAATGATACCTAAAATTAATTTAAGATCCATTATTCATTTACCTCCTCTTTAGTTTCGATTTTTTCACCAATACGGCGAATAACAGCAAGAACAATTGCAAGAACAATATATCCACCAAGAGCTCCAGCAAGAGTACTAATCTTATAATTAGCAAGGAATTTAAGTTCTTTTCCAAAGAATGTTGCATTACCAAGAATTTCACGGAAGCATGCACATACAAACATGATTACAAGGAAGAATGCACCAGTGATTAAAGCAGAAAGAATTGATTTTCCTTCACCTTCAACACTTGCGATTTCATCTGCTTCACGGAAGTTTACGGCACTTACAGCAAGACATGCAAGATGAACACCTAACATATCAACAACAGTTGGAACGAAAGCTTGCATTAACATACAAACAAGAGTAGTAAAACCAGTAACTATTAAAATATATACGGGTACTTTACCTTTTGCAGGAATTACGTTCTTTAATGCACAAATTAGGATTGAGCTTAATACTAAAATAACAGTAACAGCAACACCCATTCCAAGTGCAGCACGTACATCAGCACTAGATGCCATTACAAATCCAGCACCAAGTGGTAGTAAGAATGAAGGTGTACCTCTTAAAAGTAATTTTTTAAGTTTATTCATTTTCAGTTCCCTCCACTACGTTTGAAGATATAGTTTTAAATGCTTTAAATGCATCATTTAATGATTCTTTAAATGCATTTGATGACATTGTAGCTCCACCAATTAATGTTTGTGAGCCATCAAATGTACTATCGTTTAATCCAACTAAACCATCTGAATATTTAGTTTCGTTGAAGTTTGGATCAAGAGCACCAAAGTATTGTTTTTCAAATACATATTCTGTAGCAGTTGCACTTACGATTGTACCATTATTGTCAAGGATAACAAAAATATCCATCATTTCAAATCCATAACTCTTAGAATAGAATCCGTAGTATGTTTGTTCATTTACTTTGAATTCTACAGCCGCAACAATTGTATTATAAACTTTAACATTGATTGGTTTAATGTCTGTTGCATCTTTTACTGCAGCTGTAACTTTCTTAGTTAGAGCTTCTACTCTAGTATTAGCACCAACTTTAGCACTTGCTTCAGTCGCAAGAGCTTCATGATCAGCAGTAACATCGTTACCTTCAGTATCATAAATAGCATGTGTTCCAAGATTGTTAAAGATTACTAAATACATCTTGTCAGCTTCTTTCATAATGAAAGCATAACCAGCATCGCTTAATGCTTTGTAGCCTTTAACGATATTTCCACTTGCTTCAATTTCTTCAGCTCTTAAGTTACCTGAACTTACCATACCACTGTGAACAGTTGGGATTAATTCAAGTAAGATTTGATCATCAGTTTTAACACCTTCTTTGATAAGATCATTATCAATTAGGCATTTTAAACCAGCTTCAACAGCTTCTTTGAAAGCAGTTGATGAGAATGTTACACCAGCATGAATGGTTACACCAGTTAATGCTGAATCTTTTCCAATAAATGTAAGTGGATATTCTCCAAAATCAAGTGATTCATGATATTCATTTACCTTTACACCTGAGATTTTACCATCAGTTGTTACACCAAGAGTAAATACAAGTGGTGCTTCTGAGTACTTAGATGTTGTAGAAAAACGAAGTACATAGCCTTTACCAGATGTTTCTTTATAAATAGCTGTAACTGTAGATGGGACATCTTTTAGTGATTCTAATAATTCAAAGTTTTCTGCATCAGGCATAACTTCTTTTAATGGAGCAAGTTCGCCTTGTTGATTATTTTTTTCAATGATTGGACCAGTAAAAAGATTTAACGCAATTGCTAAGCCGCCAAATACAACGACAATAAGAGTAATAAATAATGCAGTAAGTAAATTTTCTTTTTTCATATCTTTTCCTCCTATTACCTTATCTAATTCCACCAAGTGTTTTTGGAGTAGTGATTTTTTCAATTAGAGGTACAAGTAAATTCATACATAAAATTGAAATTGATACACCTTCTGGGAATGCTCCATACTTTCTGATTAAGAAAGTAATTAGACCACAACCTACACCAAAAATAACTTTACCTAAATTGCTGATTGGGCTAGTTACATAATCAGTTGCCATGAAGATTGCACCAAATAATAAGCCACCAGCAAGTACATGTGATAATGCATATGCTGCATTGAATTTAGAAGTTAATAAGTATAAAATAAATACAGTTCCTACAAATGTTACAGGAATATACCATTTAATTACTTTTCTAATCATTAAATAGATAAATCCAATTAGTAATGCTATTGCACAAGTTTCACCAATTGTACCACCGTGAAGACCTACTAATAAAGTAAGTAAAGATGGAGTACCTTCAGTACCAGCACCATTATTTAAGAAAGATAGTGGTGTTGCACCTGCAGTTAGTTCAACATCAAGAGCACCAGCAATTCCATTTGTTATGGCGTTACTTGCAAGATGAGGTGCTAAAGCAACAGAACTAAATGTTAATAACATAAATACACGAGCAGCGATTGCTGGGTTTGCGATGTTTTTACCAATTCCACCAAATAAACATTTAACAATGATTATTGCGAATAAAGAACCAATAATACATTCAAACATACCAACATTAACACTTAAGTTTAACGCAAGAATTAAACCAGTAACAACGGCACTTAAGTCTCCAATTGTTTGTTTTCTTCTTGTAATTAGATTAAATAAGAATTCTGCAAGAACAGCTGTTCCTACACATAATGCTATGATTAATATTGCTTTCCATCCAAAGTAGATAATACCCATAATTGAAGCAGGAATTAAAGCAATAATTACATCTAGCATAATATTTCTAGTTGAGACACCACTATTAATATGTGGTGCAGCAGAAACGTTAAGATCGTTCATTATTTGTTTCCTCCTTCTTGATGTGCTTTTTCATATTCATAGTTTTTTAAGAATTTCTTAGCTTTTTGGTTGCTTGCAAGTAAATGACGATGAGCAGGACATACATATGCACAGCTTGCACAGTCTACACATTGGCGAACGCCTGTTGCGATTAATTTTTCTGCACGTACATCTTCATTTTCTTCTCTTAAAGCAACATCTACTGCTGGAACATTAATATTGATAGGACATTTATCAATACAACGTCCACAGTGGATACAAGCTGTTGGATCAGGTAAAACACTATGTTTTTCATCAAATGCAAGAACGCAGTTAGAAACTTTTACGATTGGGTCATCAATTGATAGTACAGCATGACCATTCATAGGACCACCGATAACTATCTTACCAGGTTCAGTTGAAAGTCCAGTTTGTTCTAGTAAATAACTAATTCTTGTTCCAAGTGGAGCAATTAAGTTTTTAGGTTCTAATACTGCAGGACCATCAACAGTTACAATACGTTCAACTAGTGGCATACCAGTTGAAAGGTATTCTGCCATTTTTGCTAGTGAAGAAACGTTAATGATTATAGCATGGAAATAAGGGAATCTCTTTCCAGCAATTGATACACGACCAGTTGCATTATATAACATAACTTGTTTTGCACCTTGTGGGTACACTGGGTCAAGTTCATAAACTTCAACATAATCTTTGCTTGCGAAAGTTTCTTTTAATAATTCGATTGCATCTGGTTTATTTTTTTCAATACAAATCATGAATTTAGCATTGCTTAAATATTCACTTAAGTAAGTTCTTAAGTATTCAATACCTTTATCGATTAGATCAGGATGACTTAACATCATACGATGGTCACTTGTAATGTATGGTTCACATTCTGCAGCATTTACAAGTACTGTATCAACTGTATAATCACCATTACGAAGTTCATTTAATTTAGCCCATGTTGGGAAGGCAGCACCACCAAGTCCTACACATCCGCTTTCACGAACTGCTTGTAAGAACTCATCTGCTGAATTAATAACTGGTACTTTAAGATTTGGATCTTTTTCCATTAAGCCATCACTTGCAATGTGGATTGCTTGTACTGATTTGCCACCAGCACGTTCAAGTGAAGAAATTTCTGTAACTGTACCTGAAACAGAAGCATGTACAGGAGAAGAGAATCTTCCATCTTCTCTTGCAATAAGTTGTCCTACATAAACATGATCTCCAACATTTACGATAGGCACTGCATTTCCACCTGATTGCATATCCATAGGAAGAATTACTTCACTTGGAACTGGAATACGGATAGGTTCACATTCTGCAGTATGCTTATTATGTGGTAAATGTAATGAAGAAATATTTTTTCTAATAGCCATTATTTCCTCCTAAATTTATTTAACTATTTATTTTCATTTGGATCAATAGGAACTATTCCTTTAGTATATTTTTGAGTTCCATCACTATAAATCCATAATACATCAACATTTTCTAATGTATTTACAAGAGCTAATCCTTCTTCATATGTCATACAAAATAGAGCTGTAGATAAGGCATCTGCAAGTCCACTATCTTTTGTAATAACCGTTAAAGAAATAAAATAATTAGCAGGCATTAAGGTTTTTTCATCAATTATATGATGGTATCTAACCCCATTAACCATAAAGTATCTTTCATAAACTCCTGATGTAACACATGATGTATCAGCAATTTTTAAGTACATTGCATATCCACCATATGAATTATTAGGATCTTTGATTCCTGTTGTCCAGCCATCCCCGTTTGGTTTTGTTCCTACAATTCTGATGTTTCCACCAATATTAAGAACATAGCTTTTGCATCCCTTTTGTTCTAATACTTTTGCGGCTTGCTCAGTCGCATACCCCTTACCAACTGCACCAACATCAATTGATGCTTTTGGATCTTTAATTCTTACAGTTTTATTTGTTTCATCAATATCTAGTAAGTTAATATCAATATGTTTAGCAGCTTCTTCTAAGACTTCCATTTCGGGAATTTTAGCATTTTGTGGATCATCTGATGCATTTGTTCTTGCATCATGCCAAGGTCTTAAAACAGCTCCAAGCATAACATTCATTTTTCCATTTGTTAAAGCATATAATTCTTTTGTATATTTCAAGAATTTGATCAAGCGATCATCGACCTTTTGAGGTTCACCACCAGCGTTCTTGTTTATTGTACAAAGATTAACAACACCGGAATACTCGTGATAAATATCAAAAAGTTGGTGATAAGTTTGTAATTCAGTTGCTGCAAGATCACAGTTTTTGGAAAACTCTTCTTCTGTGTCTCCTGCATAACTATAAATATTGCTCACTGTATCAAAAAATTGAAAATACATTTTGTTCCAAACTTTATCATTTGGTTCTTCGTGTCTATGAAAAAAATTAGAGCAACCCAACATTAAGATAAGTTGCCCTAAAATTAAGCCCAGACAGAATATTCTTTTGAACTTCTTCAAATTCATATTCATCTGTAAAATCCTTATAATTTAATTATCTAGCGTAAGAAACAGCTTTTGCAACTACTGCTTTGATGTCAGTAATTTGAATTGTGCAACCAGCTTCTAGTAAGTCTTTATCAGTTGTCATTTGGTAGCCAATTAAGTTAGCTTTTGTTTCCATGTTAGCAACTTCTTCACCAGTCATACCGATTACATGTTTAGAGAATGCAGCAGATTGAATGTACCATTCTTTAACAACGCCATCGCCATTACCATCTTGGCTTGTGCCCCATTTAGCCATGTTGTAATCTTCTTTTAAGCAACGTTTAGTATCTTTGAAAGAACCAGTAACAACACCAGCAAGAGTGAATGTTAATTTAGGTTGAATTGCATCATTTAAGCAAGCAAGAATTTTGCCTTCAGCAACAACTGTAGCAGCGAAATCAGAATACATATTGATAGCGCCATCAGCTTCTTCAGTAGCGTCTTTGCTTGATGCATCTTTGAATGATGTAGCAGCAACACCTAATGTGAATTCTTTAGCAGTCTTAAATTCTTGACCTTGTTCATCATTGCAAGCTTTTGCAGTAGCAGCGATGAAATCAGTGATTTGAATTGTGCAACCTGCATCTAGTAAAGCTTTATCAGTAGCCATTTGATAACCATGTGCATTTTCAGCAGTTTTGATTGCAGCAACTTCTGCAGCAGTCATACCAACAACGTATGCTTCGAAAGCTTTAGCTTGGTCATACCATTCTTTAACAATGCCATCACCATTCATGTCCATGTCTTTGCCCCATTTAGCCATTCCATAGTCATCGCCTAATTCCATTTTTGATTTTAAGTTAGTAACTGTAACAACGCCATCAGCGATTGTAGCTTTATTTTGAACTGCATCTAAACGGCATGCAACGATTTTACCATCTTTCATAACAACTGCAGCAACAGTTGCATCAACTTGTGGAGCGTTTTCTTTGCTAGCTTCTGTACTAACAACAACACCCATACCTAATTTATAAGTAGCTTCTTTGTTTTCTTCTTTTTTCTTGCATGAACTTACTGCAAATGCTAGTGTGAAAACAACAAGTAAGCTAGCCATAATTCTAAAAATTTTTTTCATAAATGTCTTCCTTTCACGAATTTTAGAGCTTATTTTTTTCAAGCAGTATTATTATAGCATATTTAATCTTTAAAGTCAAGAATTTAATAATTTATTTGATATAATTATATCGAAAGCTGTATTTCATTTTTTATAATAGGAAATATTCATTAAACCAATTATTGCATTATTTTTATAAAATTACGCTTTTTTAAATCGGTATAACTAAATCGATATAATTTTATCAATTTATATTGTATTTATATTGATATTTTTTTATCGATATGGTAAAATATAAAAGTAATTTTTTTGGGAGGTAATATATGAATTATAAAAAGATTGTTGTTGCTGGTGGTGGCGTCCTAGGAAGTCAAATTGCATACCAAGCAGCATATTGTGGTTTTGAAGTAACTATCTGGCTAAGAAGCGAAGGTAGTATTGGAAGAACTCAACCTAAACTTGATAACTTAAGAAAAGTTTACAAGGAAACTATTGAATTAATGGCAACTAAAGAAGGTCAAACTCCTGCTAATTGGGCAAGAGGAATTGCTGATTTTGAAACATTCAATATGGAAGAATGCTTAAAGAAATCTGAAAATGCATATAATTCTATTAAATTAGAATTAGATCTTGCAAAAGCAGTTGAAGATGCAGATTTAATTATTGAATCAATGGCTGAAAATGTAGAAGAAAAAGTTAATTTTTATAAAAAGTTAGCTCTAGTTTTACCAGAAAAAACTGTTATCGTAACTAACTCATCTACACTTCTTCCATCTAAATTTGCTAAATGCACTGGAAGACCTGACAAATATTTATCACTACATTTTGCTAACTCTATTTGGAAAAATAATATGACTGAAGTTATGGCTCAAGCTAAAACTAATATGAAGTATTTTGATGAAATCATGGAATTCGCAAAACAAATTCGTATGATTCCACTTCCTGTTAAAAAAGAAAAATCAGGATATTTATTAAATTCTATGCTTGTTCCTCTTCTTTTCTCAGGTATGGATCTATATGTAAATGGTATTTCTGATCCTGAAAGCATTGATAAAGCATGGGTACTTGGTACAGGAGCTCCTAAAGGTCCTTTCCAAATTCTTGATACTGTAGGTCTTACAACTGCCTATAATATTGTTTCAATGTATGTTAAGATTCCTTCATTCCTTGCTCCTTATAATTTTAAAGGTATGGCAAAGATGTTAAAAGAATATATTGATGCTGGAAAACTTGGTATGGCATCAGGTGAAGGTTTCTATAAATATAATAAATAATAAAGAAAAAATGTCGGATTAAATTCCGACATTATTTTTTTAATAAGAAAAGTTGTAAAGCACAAATTGTTTTAGCATCTTTAATTTTATTAGTAATTACTAATTCTTTTATTTCTTCTAATGTTATAAACTTATAATTTAATGCTTCATTTTCATCAAGCGATTGATGAGTTTTAACTAGGTTGGTCGCAAAATATAGAAAAATGATTTCGTCAGTATATGCACAACTTGGATACATATCACCTAAGTATTCAATGGTTTCAGCGTGATATCCAATTTCTTCTTCTAATTCACGGATGGCTGCAGTAGTTAAGTCTTCATCTTTATCTACCTTACCAGCAGGAAATTCAAGAATTACTTCATCATATGGATAGCGATATTGTTCTTCAATTGCATACTTTCCATCAAGTTCTGCAATAATACATACGGCCTTGCAATGTCTTACTACTTCACGATATGATGTTTTACCATTAGGGCACATTACCTTATCTTTATATAGATTTAATATTTTACCTTTATAAATTTCTTCTGAGGATATTTTCTTTTCTTCTAGTTTCATTTTTTTACCTACCTTTTTATAAAAGAGTCCCAAATGGGACTCATTTTTTTAGAAATTAACTTCTGTATCGTAATAACAACACTTAAGAAGTTCTTCCATTTCTTTTTGTGTTGGAATACGAGGGTTAGATCCTGTGCAAGCATCTGCGATTGCGTTTTTAGCAATTTCAGGTAATCTTTCTAAGAATACTTCTTCAGGAACAAATCCATTTTCAGTTGGATAACTATCTAAGCCATAGTTCTTAATGCAATGAGGAATATTTAAATCATCATTCATCTTTCTTAAAGCTTTGATTAATAATTGAACTTTTTCTTCATCAGTGTTTCCACCAAGATTCATATAGTCAGCAATTTCACCATAACGTTTTAAAGCTTCAGGGTTTTTAGCATTGAAAGCAATTACCTTTGGAAGATACATTGCGTTTGCTGCGCCATGAATAATGTGTGCTCCGTAATCAGCAAAAGCAGCACCAGTCTTATGAGCCATTGAGTGAACGATACCAAGTAGAGCGTTAGAGAATGACATACCAGCTAAGCATTGTGCATCATGCATTGCATCACGAGCAACCATATCACCATTATAAGATGGAACTAAATCTTTTTGAATCATTTTGATTGCGAAAATAGATAGTGGATCTGAATAATGACAATGAGCAGTAGATACATATGCTTCGATAGCATGAGTGATTGCATCCATACCAGTGTGTGCAACTAACTTCTTAGGCATTGTTTCTGCAAGTTCAGGGTCAACGATTGCAACATCAGGTGTAATTTCAAAGTCAGCAATTGGATATTTAATACCTTTCTTATAATCAGTAATGATTGAGAAAGCAGTAACTTCTGTTGCAGTACCAGATGTAGATGAAACAGCACAGAAATGAGCTTTTGTTCTTAATTTTGGTAAACCAAATACTTTGCACATATCTTCAAAAGTTACTGTAGGATATTCATATTTAATCCACATAGCTTTTGCAGCGTCGATTGGAGATCCTCCACCGATTGCAACGATCCAGTCTGGTCCAAACTCAAGCATTTTTTGAGCTCCAGCCATAACTGTTTCTACAGATGGATCTGGTTCAATACCATCAATAACGGCTACTTCCATACCAGCTTCTTGTAAATAATTGATAGCGCGGTCTAAGAAACCAAATTTTTTCATGCTTCCGCCACCAACACAGATAACGGCTTTTTTACCTGTTAGGGTTTTAAGTGCTTCTAGTGATCCTTTTCCATGATAAAGGTCTCTAGGTAAAGTAAATCTAAACATTTCAAATACCTCCTTTAGATACATTAATATTATACTGCAAGTAAAAAATAATGTCAAAGAGTTAAAATATATGAAGTTTTTATAATATTATATCATATTTGATATAATCGATATTTTCTTATCGATTTTAGTATATCGATTGTATTTTATCGATTTTTAGTGATGTCAGCTAGTTTAAATTCTACTACTTTTTTTAATTCATCGATGGACATTTCTACTTGATAGCCTATTTTACCACCACTAAACATGATTGTATCATAAAGGATTGCTGATTCATCAATAACAGTAGTAAATTGTTTTTTCATTCCTATTGGTGAACAACCACCATGGATGTAACCCGTAAGTGGTAGTAGATCTTTTGATTTAATCATCTCAATGTTTTTTTCATTTACTGCAGTTGCAGCTTTCTTTAAATCTAATTCCATATTAACCGGAACTAAAAAGACATAATGATTATTTGATTTACCAATGGTAACTAATGTTTTAAAGACATGATTTGGATCTTGATTTAAGACTTTTGCGACTTCTTCTCCTGAGATAGCATTGGTACCTACATAGTCATGGAATTGATAATTTAGTTTCTTTTGTTCTATTATTCTAATTGCATTGGTTTTTTCAATTTGATTTTTCATATTTTCACCTACGATTTTCTTTTAAATTATATCAAAAATTAATGATTTTATCAAGCCAATAGTTTAAATGAAAAACCTCTAGATATTATACCTAGAGGCTTTTGGTTTTTAGTTATTAGTTAAAAATTGATAAATCCAAATTGTATATAACATCATATGCAACATTTCTCATAATTTCACATTCTTGTTCGGTTGGTTGAATTTTATTTCCTCCATTTGCTTCAATATCAAATGTTGGTACATATGAGACATCTTTAGGATTAATTCCATAGATTATACCAGCATGGATTAATGCTGCAAGGTAAGTTCCTGCTCCACTTGGATGTGTTAAATCTGATTGGTATAAATTTACTTTGTTGTCTTTTAGTTTTGACATATAAAAGCCAACTCCCGCATAAGAAATCATTAAATCATATTTAGTCGCAACTTTTTGGTATGCATCTAGCAAGGCTTTCTCAGCTGTTTTGTATGTATATTCCGGATTATTTTTGTAGAAACTACTACCTTCTTCACGAGCCCAAGTTTCAAATAATACAATTTTAGCATTTGGATTATACTTGTTAATTAATTCCTTTAGTCTACCAACGTTATTTTCAAATGAGCTATACGCTAAAATAGGTTTTGTTGATTGTTCTTGAACAATAATATAGTTGAAATCATTATTTTGAAGTTTATCAACTAATTTATTATATTCACTAGATGTTGTATCTACAAAATTACCTAAGTTACCAGCACTCTTTACAACCATATGGACATCAATGTCCATACCTTGATTTTCACATATGCCTTTAAATACTCTATATTGATCATTATAGAAAGTATATGAATTACCAATGAATAATACACTTTGTCTTTTATATAAATCCGGTTTTTCATTGATTAACATATTTCTAAGTGATAAGGCATTTTGTAAGTGTCTATTTGCACAGTTAATGGAAATTCCTATATAGATGCCATCAAAACTATGCCAAGAATCATTAAGTTTTATTTTTTTTGTATTTGATGAATCTTTAATTTTAATATTTGAACCATCTGGATCATCCATATTGTTAGCTGAAATTATGACATCAGCATCTTTAGCCTTGTTTACCTTTTGACCAAATTCTTCTTTTGAAACATTTTTTATTAAATTCCATTTTACGTCTACATCAGGGTTTTGTTTTTCAAAGCAGTTTTCAATTGCGTTTATTTCATCATAGGTTAAAAATTCCATTTTTGATGATACCCAAACATAGACTGTTAGAGAATTAGTAGTTTCATCAGTTGGGTTTTCATTTTCTTTTTTACAACCAGATACTGACAATAAACTAACTAGCAAAATTAAGATTATTAATTTTTTCATGCGGCTAGTTCTTCTTCAACCTCTTCTTTACTTTCTTCTTGTTTAGGTTCTTCAGTTTCAATATTAAAGAATTTATCAATACATTTAGGTAGTACATTAACTTTAATTGCGAAGGTTCCTGTTAAACCACCTATAGTAACTAATCCTGCTAGAATCATCATTAAGAATTGATAAGCTGAGTTAACTCTGTTTTGAGCAGTTTTAACATCATTATCATGTAGGCTTAAAGCAATTCCTCTAATGAAATGATAGATAAGTCCTATAAAGGCAAGGGCTGTCAAGGAAATAATAACTATTTTAAGAATTTTTAATTGTTTTTTATTCATATAGTCCCTCTTTCAAAATTCTAACTATTTCATCACCAATATCTGTAGTAGAACTATTTCCTCCAAGGTCTGGAGTTAGTACTTTTTTATCGGTTAATAGTTTTTCAAATGTTTTAATTATTCTATTATACCATTCTTCATAGCCAAAGAATTTTAACATTCTTGCACCTGACCAAATTTGAGCAATTGGATTAGCAATGTTTTTACCTGCTATATCAGGAGCAGAGCCATGAATTGATTCAAACATTGATGGGTAGATGCGTTCTGGATTAATGTTATCTCCAGCTGCAAGACCCATACCACCAGCAATGGCAGCACCAAGGTCGGTAAGAATATCACCAAATAAATTAGAAGTAACAACAACATCAAAGCGTTCAGGATGAAGTACAAACATCATACTTGCGGCATCTACCATAAATTGATTATGTTCAATATCAGGGTATTCTTTTGCGACTTCATCAAAGATTTCATCCCAAAAAACCATTGAGTAGTTAAGTGCATTAGCTTTAGTAACGCTTGTTACTCTTTTTCTTCCTTCTTTTCTTGCTAAATCAAAGGCATATCTAATGACTCTTTCACAACCTTTACGAGTGAATTTTCCTGTTTGATATACATATTCTTTATCAGATCCTTTATTAAACCACTCACCTAATCCACAATACTCACCCTCTGAATTTTCTCTTACTACAACAAAATCAATATCTTCTGTAGTTTTATTTTTTAATGGACAAGGTGCGCCTTTAAGTAGTTTAACAGGTCTTAGGTTAATGTATTCATCAAAACCAGTTCTTATTTTTAATAACAATTCTCTTAATGATAAATGATCAGGAACGGTTGGATAACCAACAGCACCTAGATAAATGGCATCATATGCTTTTAATTTATCTAAGCCATCTTCATCCATCATTTTACCTGTTTTAAGGTAATATTCACAACCCCATTCAAAATAATCAAATGTAAAGGTAAAGGTTTTATCAAGATCACTAATTGTTTTTAAAACTTTAACACCTTCTGCTGTAACTTCGGTTCCGATTCCATCGCCAGGTATTACAGCAATTTTATAATTCTTCATGTCTATTATCCTCCAAAATATTCAATACCATGAGTGTTACTACTTTGCCATAGTAAGCTAATACCATATGTATTGTTCCAACCAAATTTATTTCCTAAGTGTTTTAAGTATTTAATCACGTCTTGGGTATTCATTTTATTTTTACCATCAACAAGGTTAGCACCTAGTAGATTATTTTCTACACTACCAATACGACTACTGTTATCAAGGATTATGTTGTTATCACCAATTGGGCTAAGTAAATCGTTTGATGCAGGCACACCATAAGTTCTACCTAAATAGTTAGAAGCTAAACGTGGATTTTGGTTAGTATTAATACCAATACAGTTAGTTGCTTTTTCCGCAATCGTATAGCCTTTCATTTCAAAGCTCCATACATTAGCTGTTGAAAAACAATTAGTGATTACGCTATTTTCACCACATTTACCCGCAATACCACCAACATTGTAATTACCAATAACTGGAGAAATAAACATACGTTCTTCAAGGACAGTACCACTAGGTCTTCTTACTCTTCGTCCTGTAAAGCATGATTCAATAGTTCCATCGTTGTAACCACAGATTCCACCAACGTTAGTGTCACCAACAATACGCATGCCTTGGAATAAACACTCACTAACTACTCCTGATTTTGCGTTAAAGCCAACAACACCACCAATATTAGTTGAACCTGTTTCTTTTAAGTTTGTTAAGTCCATTCTACGACAGTTGATTTTTCCATCAACATTTACTTGAGTTACTTCACCGAAGTTAACACCAACTGCACAACCAGCATAGCTAATGCCAACTGTAGATGATAATTCTTTACCATTGTATGCTCCAACAATAACTGAACATGGAGTTACTGTTGAATTGAAATTATAGATTTTACCATAGTTGATGCCAGCAATTCCCCCAACACCAATTTTACCTTTAATGGTATTAGTTTGACCGGAAGTGATTGTACATAAAGTTATTCTTCCTTTTTCTTTGTTAGTACCAACGATACCACCAGCACCACCTTTTGAAAGGGTAGAAAAATCATTTACAGTACCACCAGCACTATTTACAGAAACTGATGTTGATTCACAATTGTGGATATAACCATTGTTATAGTTAGCAACTGTACCAAGTGATGGGTTAGAACCAGATACTGAACCTGATAGTTTTAAGCCATATACTTCAGCGTTTTCACCAAGTTCATAGAACACACCAGAATCATTTTTTAATTTTACAGTTTTACCATTACCATTAAATTCACCATCATAAACACAACCAACTTTGTCAGCATATACACTTCTTAAAACAATATCATTTTTTAAGATTGCATAAGTACCTTTATCAAAAGAGTTAGTTGTTAAATAAATTAAGTCATTTTCAGTATATACTTGATATGGATCTTCTTTAGTTCCCATACCTTTAAATCTTAAGTCTAATTGTTCAGATGTATAAGTATTTTCATCTGTTGTAGTTTCAATTATTGCTTTATAGATTCCACCTTGAAGTTTTTCATCAAATGTGTATGATATAGTGTATCCATCGATGTTTGCTTTACCTGAAGTTACCGTAGCAGAAACATTAGGATAAGTGATTTCTTCATAAGTTATCATTTGATTTGTATTAGGATCTAATGCACTTTTTTCAACTACTTTAGCCTTTAATAGTTTAACACTAATTGTAGTATTTGTACCAATGTTCTTTTGAATCCAAGATATTGAATTAGAAAAAGCTTCATCTGTTACGGCTATTTCACTTGGTTCATTGATAGGATAACTCCATTTAGCATATAAAGTCATATTATTTGTAACACGATAAGTATCTATATCCCAAAGTTTGGTGAATTCACTATCTTCATACCATCCTCTAAAGATAGCATCAGTTGTAGCTAATTCTTCCATTTTATTTAGATCAACTTTGGTACCAGTAATATGATAACCTTCTTTTACTTTAACATCATCAATTTTAATGTTTTCATTGCTTGTAACAAAACTAACAGTGTATTTTTTTGGTATATTTACATCACCTTTACATCCACATAGAGTTACTAGCATTATTGATAATACCATGATTAGTATAATTCTTGTTTTCTTCATTGTTCTTCACTCCCTTCTAGAATGCAAATGGTCCATGAGCAACTGAGTTACACATTGAAATAGTAACAAATATCATACATGTAATCATTGCACCTAAGTAAATATTACCAGATTTCTTATAGATTAATTTTTGGAAAATTGGTAAAATAAACATTAATGGAATTAAAATCCATAACATATTTGTAAATAACCAGTTTGTAGTCCAATACATTAAACCATTAACACCAATAGAAATATATTGGATTGCGAAAATAGTAAATAAACCAATTGTATTTGCAGCAACTGCAAGTACATATTGTAGGACTTTTCCAAAACGTTTAGAAGAGTTGTTAGTTTGAGCTGATAAGTTTACACGTGCAGAATTTGATAGATAGAATATAAAGAAGAATGGTAAATATTCTAACATATAAACTAAATAACGTTTATTAGTTACTCTTATCGCAACAAAAGTAAATCTAGCGTCTACATCAAATATATAATCTACGATGTGAACCATTACATAGAAGGCAAGCCATACTAAGAAAGCACATAGAAGAGTTTTTAATAGATTAACAAAACCAATACCAAAATGTTCTTTTAAGTTTTCTTTTCTACCTGTTATGAACCAAGTAATAAAGAATAAAATGAAACCGAAGCATCCATTTACTACTGCCCATAACATAATTGCATTGTTCATTCTTTCAGGATAGAACCATGTAACTTTATGAGCTGCCGCATCTTGGAATAATAGTTTTGAAAGGTCGGCAAGAGGAACAAATGAGAAGCAAGCAACTAAAGCTCCACAAACTAGGGTTATAGCAAAGATAATCCAAGGTTTTGCTTTTTTAGGCATTTGTCTTTCTTCATGTTCAAAAGTTATTGATTTAAATGCACTGCATTTTAATAATAAACCAGTAACTGGGAAGATTAGCATAAATAATCCAACCATTAATACTAATGAAGCAAATTGTTTCCACATCCAAGTTTGGTTATTTGGACTGATTGTGTCTAATTCAAATACCATATTATAGAAATACATAATATGAGCAGTCGCAGTAACGTCAAATGGTTGCATACCATGATAGCAGTGTTCTTGGAAACCAACACGCATTGTTCCTTCATTAACTTGGCCATAGACACGGCCAGATTCTAATCCAGTTTTTCTTAATTCAGTATGAACACCACCTGAAGTAATCAATGATAAGGCTTCATATGAGTCAGGTCTTGTAATATCACCGGTTAAGTTAATATTTTGCCATGCACCTTCATCAATGTCAGAATAACCAAATCCAAGATTAATACATAGATTAGATGCTTTTGATGCTTCCCAACCTACTGCGTCATCACCATCTAAAGATAAGATTCCTTCTTCTTTAGTTGTGTATATTCTTTTTGTTTGTTTTTCACCATCAATTTCAACTATTTGATTATTTTCATCTAAAACATATTCAGTAAGATAGTTACCATTTTCATCTACTTTTGCGAACAATTGGTTACCATTTTCATCTGTTTCATAATCTACATCAATAATATTTCTAATATAACCAGAAATATATGCACTCTTAATTTTACAGTTTTTATAAACTCCACCACATAGATTAGAGAAGTAAACAGCAGCTGTAAGTGCTGAGTTACCACCGGCAGAGTGTCCACAGATTGAGATATTATCTTTATCGATATAATTTACATTATCAGTGTCATATAAATAATTAACAAGAGGAATTGCACCATATGCACCACCTTCTTCACTAGATGATGATGTATTATAAGAAGCAGTTGAATCTCCTTGATTGTATGGGTCAATTATAAAACATACCATACCTCTTCTTGCAAATTCTAAAGCTAAGTCATAGTGTGATTCTTTTGTTCTTTGAAAACCTGGAACAAAGACTACACAAGGGGCTTTTGAAGTTGCGGTTGCAGTTTTAGGTTTATATACAGTGCCAACTACATATTGTCCATTTTCGGTTGGAATTGTAAATTTAAAGATATCTGTTTTGTGACCGTTTGTATTAACTAAATTTGCGGTCGCAGCACCAGCAAGAATTAACAACAATGCAATTAGTAAAAATAATAGATCACGACACGGAGTTTTTCTTGATTTTTGCTTTACATTTTTTTCTTCTGTGCTAGGCACTCCATTTATTTCATTCATTATTTTTTTTCCTTTCTACTAAGATTTAGGAGGAAATTAATCCTCCTATTGTTTTATTTATTAATTATTATTTTGCATAGCCAACGATAACGTTATAAATTATCATTGCTATAGCATTTTCTTTAGCAGTTTCTGCAACTCCAACTTTTAGATTAGATGCGCAATAGAATGTGTCACCTTCTGTAGAATTTGTGAATTGAGTGGCTGGAGCACTTTCTGCACAAACAAATGGAGTATCAGTTTTACTAGAATTAAATACTTGAGTATGAGCGATACATACATCAGCTTTCGCTTCAGTTATTGCGGCTGAAGCTTTAGCTACGTTACCATTATAAGCAACCCAATTGATTGTGTATTCGCCTTCTTTATAACCAGCTTTAGTTAATGCTGCGATAACATCTTCTTGTACTTTAGCAAGCATTTCTGGAGTAAAGTATTTAGTAGTTTCTTTAGCACCAGTTGCATGGTATGCTACATTAACAGTAGTAAGTGTAGGATCTGTAGTTTGTTGTTCAGGTTTAGTTAACATTTCAACAAATAATTTTGCTAGTTCTGCTTGTTCATCACTACATGTTGCAACAACACCACAATAACGTGAAGTGTTAGCAATTAATCTAATTATCTTAGTCCAACTTTGATCACTGTACATGCCAGGGAAACCATTTTGACTAGTTAGATTAGATGCACCAATGTAAACATCAACAGTGTTAGGAAGAGCAGCGATGAAATCTTCACCTGCAGCACCATCATTGATTATGTATTCAATATTGATATTTTCATATCCATGTTTACTTGCATAAGCGATGAATGCAGCTTTAATAGCTTCGACTTCTTCTAATGTAATAAATTCTTTTGTGGCAGTACCACGAAGAATAGCAACTGTTAGATCATAATTTGAATCAATTTGATATTGTGGATATAATGTAATTTCACCATTTACAGCAAGAGATACAATTGTATCGTAAGTTACATTACCAGTAATTACAATTTCACCATTTAATGTTGTAGAATAACCTGCAAGGATCATTCCTTTTGTTGGAGCGAATTCATCAGGTAAATTAATTATATTTTTAGTGATGGAACTTGCTTTATATTCTTCACTAGTTGTTTCACCATTTGAGAATTTAACTGTGATTTCTGCATTACAAATTGCCATAAAGAATGCTACTGCGAATTGATTATTTTCAGCACCTTCACGTAGAGCACAATATCTTGAAGCATTTGTACATTTAACATTTTCAACTTTTGCATACATATCACGATTGATTGTCCAATATGCAGCATATGTATCATTAGCAATTGCTGATGCACCAACGGCTGCTAGAACATAAGATTTTGTAAGTTCTGCTTGGAATTCATTTGTTTTACCTTCGAAGTAAACAATTTGAATATCTTTACCATCTCGAGAAATATTGTTTGCCTCTAAATATGCATTAAATAAAGTAATCATTTGTTCATATTGTTCACGAGATACATATTCATTTGATCCA
Source organism: uncultured Bacilli bacterium (assembly GCA_934133195.1). Taxonomy (GTDB): domain Bacteria; phylum Bacillota_I; class Bacilli_A; order ML615J-28; family CAG-313; genus UMGS75. The sequence goes on from CAKPAZ010000012.1 coordinate 29,302, forward strand.
TTTATACCCCAAACTAAGATGTATGCATCTGGAGCTTTTTTGAATACAGGATATAATGTTACTTTTCCATCAACAGCAACTTTGCTGACATTTGCATAAGATGCGTTAGCAAATTCTACTTCTGTACCATCTTTAATAGTTGTCCAACCATCAAAGGTTCTTCCTTCACTATCCATGATACCACTAGCTTTAGATGGTTCATAAGCTTGTGCATTAATCTTACCATCTACAACTCTATGAGCTAAAACGACTTCACTCTTGTCACCTTGAACAAAAGTAATTTCAATAATTTCATCAAGTGGAGTTGTTAATAAAGTATAAACTTGTTCTTGATATGGTTTTGCTTCATCACTACCAAGGATTCTACATACTTGACGTGATTGATTTAAATCGATGCAAGCTAAAACTGTTGTATCAGCATCAGCTTCTGCATAGATTGTTTTACCAGCAGATATTGCAGCTGTTGCGATATCACCTAAATCACCATTTGTAGAGTTACGTGCACTTTTACTTGCTAAAACAATATCATAATCTTTTTGTACAGCTTGAACTGCAAAGTTTGTAGCAGAAACTGAATCAACATAATCAATTAAGATTTTAGCATCGCTAAAGTTTTCTTCTAAGATAGTTTTAAGAGCAGCTCTTTGTTCTTCAGATACATAGATATTACCATTAGAATGAGATGCATGAACACAAATCATAATATCGTAAGTTACTACTACAGGGTATAATGTTACTTTATTACTTTTTGCAATTTTACTAACTGTTTCAAAAGAGATAACTTCATCTTTTGCGATTTGTGGTTCTTCTGCATTTTCAGTTGTTGACCAACCAACAAAGGCTTGACGATTTGTTAGATTAACAAGTGGTAATGTAGCAGTATTTTTAGAAATACTTGACAATACAGTTACTGTCTTAGTAACACCCATCATTGTTAATTCAATACTAGATTCAATTACAGGATATAGTTTTAACTTTCCACCCGATGCAAAGTCAGAAATATCGCTATATCTAATTTCATTTTTAAATAAAGCTTCTGTCGCATCTGCATTAAGAGCCCAACCTATTACGGTTTTACCATCAGAAAGAGTAATCTCTGGTAATTTGTAAACACCTTCAGTTGTAACAGTTATAGATTCTGCTCCTTCGAATTCAACAATGATTTCTTTTTTAGAGCCAGAATTATTACATGCGGCTAGACAAAAAACACCTATTAGTACAAATAAACTCAAGAATATTTTTTTCATACTTACCTCCATTTTTATTCTTTTTTGTTTTATAATAGCATTTTATTGCTTGAAAACCTATCATTTAAAGTCAATTTATGCTTTTATTTTCTTAAATTATTTAGTTTTCAACTTATTTTAACATATAATGAAAGCATTTTCAATAGGAATGAAAACGCTTACCATATTTATATTTTATTCTTCCATAAGTTTTTTTTATGGAACTGTTTACATTAAAGAAATTTTGTGGTATACTATTATAAAGCGATGGTGATAGAATGAATTATAATCAATTGTTTTACTTTGTAACTACGGTTAAATACAATTCAATAACAAAGGCTAGTAAAGAATTACACATATCTCAACCTTGTGTTTCTTTCGCAATCAAAAGTTTGGAAGAAGAATTTAATATTCAATTGTTTATTAGAAAAAATAATATTTTAATTTTAACTGATGCTGGAAGACTTTTGTACAATGAAGGATTGAAGTTAATTGACAACTTTAATCACTTGGATGAAGAAATGAGAAAATTTGTTAAAGAGAATCAGAATATCATTATTGGTATACCACCAATGATTGGGACGTTTCTATTTCCTAAAATATTTAATGAATTCACTAAAAAGAATAAGAATTTAAAACTTATTACTAAGGAATTTGGTTCTTTAAGTTTAATTAAAGCTTTAAAAGAAAATGAAATTGATTTAGCGATTACTTCCGTAGGAAATATGATCAAAGATGATGAATTAAACATTAATTATTTATTATCAACCGAGATTGTTTTTTGTGTTAGTAAAAATCATCCCTTTTCAAAATTCACTTCAATTAGCATTCCTATGTTAAAGGATATCCCTCTTGTTTTATTAAAAGAAGGTTCATATCAAAATATTATTGTAACTAAAAGATTTGAACAATATGATATTAAACCTAACATTATTTTAACAAGTAATCAATTGTACACCATCAAGCAACTTCTTTCATACAATGAGGTTGGAGCATTTATGTTTAAAGAAATCGTTGATAATGATCCTGACTTAGTCGGCATTCCCCTTGATAAGCCAATTAATGTAGATATTGCGATAATATACAACAAAAAAGTAAAAGAAAATACACATACTTATACTAATATTCAAAAGTTTATTGAATTTGTACAAGCATTTAAAGACACAAAATAATCACTTAAAACTGCCTGATAGCTTTCAGGCTTTTTAATTTATCTGTTAATTATGTAAAAAAAAGAGCCCTCAAAATTGAGAACTCGTTTTATATTAAATTAATAGTAAGTATTTATTATGCGGGATCAACTTTCTTATAATCCTTGATATAAACTTTTTTGATGGTCTTTTCTTCTTTTTCCCAGTAATTATAAGTATCTTTGCGTTTTAGTTCTGCTACTAAACCATCATCGCTGGTAAATCCCATGAATTCATAACCAGCAACTCTTAAGCGGTCTTTTTCACTTTCAGGGTAATGTAGAATTACACCAGGAATATTATCTAGAGCATACTTTACTCTAAATGATTGCCAGTGATATACAGTTTCACTTGATAGATAAAATAACTTAGATGTATCAACTAGTGCTGCCCAAGATGAGTGGAAAAATTCATCTGCGTGATTGTATGGATCAAAGCATGTACAGCCTTCATCATTTCGCCACCATGCGAAAAAGGTAATTAAGAAATTAAGAAAATCAGTAAACTTTTTGTTTTGATAACAATATCCAATAAATGTAGATTCTGGTTGATCTTGAATAGTTCTACCATCACCAGGAGTTAAATAATACTTATGGAAAGAAAATCCCATTGCATAGCAACTATCTTTGCCATCAGCATTCCAATCAGCGTAATTGTAAAAATCATTAACGTTATGAATGTTATGACTTTCTAGGTCAGTTTTTCCTCCATTATTTAAAATGAAATTGTAAAATTCACCATAGAAAGTATGAAATAAATCGGTTTTGCTCATCCAAATGTCGGTTCCAATTTGATGATCTTTAATTTTAAATTTTAACATTGTTTAGTCCTCCATTTCATAATCAATCGCAATACTTGCTTCTCTTACCGCATGCATATGTTTTTTTACAACATTACAATGATAGGGATCATTTTGATATTTTTGAACATCTTCTTTTGTATTAAAGATTGTTTCTAGAATAATGTCATATGAACGTTCTGAATGTAAGTAATCAATACCTACTTTAATATCTATTAGGTTTTCAACATTTCCTTTCATCGACATAAGTATTTCTTTAGTTTTTAAGCAATTTTCAAGACTATTGTCTTTTAGTTTAAAACAAACAATGTGTTTTACCATGAGATAATTCCTTTCCTTATTATATATAATAAATTATTATTTCAATATCATTATAGCATAATTACCTTTTTTTAGCAATTAATAAAAGATTTAGTTTTTGTAGGTTTAATTCTTTGAAAAAAGAAAATAAAAAGAGTATAATAAAAACTACCATTTGGTAGTTTAGAGGTGTTTTATGAAAATAAATGGAAAAGAAACCATCTTAATGGCAACACTTGATTTAGCGTCGGTTTATGGTATTAGAGGTATTACTATGAATATGATAGCTGAAAAAATTGGTATCAAGAAGCCTTCATTATATAATCATTTTTCATCAAAAGATGAACTAATTAATGAATTGTATTTATTTTTAAGAAATAAAGCTAGAAATGCAAGTAATATTGACAACATCAATTATGTAAAAATGTTTGAAGAAAAAGATCCATTTAAGATTTTACAAACCGCTGTATATAGTTATATTAGTATGGTTGAACAAAATGATATGAAAAATTTTTATAAAGTAATTTATAATGAACGTTCTATTTCTCCATCTGCTGCTTCCATTTTAGTTGAAGAAACTAACAAAATGATTAAAGCAACAAATATTTTATTTGAAAATATGAACAAGTATAATTTACTAACATTTTCAAATATTGAAATGGAAGCATTATCTTTTGCTTTTACAATTCATGAATTAATCGATTTAATGGAAGATAGTTCAATGGCTAATTTAGGTTTTGATAAATCTTTAATTGATAGTTATATTAGATATTTTTGTAAAACCCATGAAGTAAGGAGTAATTAGTAATGAAAAAAAGTTTATTGAATTATTGTGGACTACTTGGGGTAGTAAGTCTATTATCTTATACTATAGCTGTGATATTTTCACCCCTTGCATATCCTGGATATGATTGGATGAAACAAGCTGTAAGTGATCTTAGTGCCGCAAACTCACCATCACTTGCCTTATGGAATCAACTTAGTAGCTTTTATAATGTTTGTGAAGTACTAAGTATTATGATGGTGTGTGTTTGGATTAGTAATAAAAAAACTAAATTACTAAGAATAGGCGTGTATATGTTTGCGGGGATGGAATGGATCTCAGCGGTTGGATATCGTATGTTTCCACTAAGTGCAAGTGGCTATCAAGGTGAGGTACAAGATGTTATGCATATGGTTGTTACCGTTTTGGTTGTTCTTTTATCTATTTCATCTTTAGTTGTTATTATTATCGCAGGTTTTAAAGATAAGAGTTTAAACTCCTACGCCATATGTGCATGTATTGCCCTTGGTATGATGCTTGTTGGTGCCCTTGGCATGAAGATAGTACCAGAAAGATATTTTGGTATAGTTGAGAGATTTAGCGTTTTTGCGGCAACAGGATTTAATGCTGCACTTGGAATTCATTTATTTTTATCACATAATGAAATAAGCCATCAAAACTGATGGCTTTTTATGTATTCTTCTTTATATTTAAATTATTTCCCAAACAAAGGTTGCCGAGTCTGTTATGTCGATATCTTCAGGTTCAATGTCAACACTAGAAAGATAAGATTCTGCTTTCATCATGCATCTTGCTTCTACTTTATAGTTTGTATTTGAATGAACATTAAGTTCACCCCAACTATAATTGATAGATACAAGATTGCCTAGTTTTACGTTTGAAGCAAGACATAGAATTTTAGCTTTTTCCAAGGCATTTAAAGAAGCTGATTTTAAAAGTTCTTCGTTTACCTTTGTTTTATCTTTTATGGTAAATAAAATCGAAAGTTCAGGTTTTGCGATACAGTTAGATATTCTTGATAATACTTTTGATAGTTGTTTGGTATCAAAGTCAAATTCTAACTTTAAGTTATGAATACAAGAATAGCCTTTAAATACATTTTGGTATCTTCCGCTTTCATCTTTTATATTTTCATAGATTGTACGGACATTAAAATTTGTGGTTTTTAAGGCATCTTTACTAAATCCTACTTCTTCTAAGGATTTATTTAAGGCATTAATTTTTTCACTTGCTGAAAGCATTGCTTGATCATACTCTTTGTTTTCAGTGTTGAGTTGCATAGAGATAATTATTAAATCTGGTTTAACTGATAGTTTGCCAATTCCTGTTATTGTGATTGTTTTCATTATATTCCCTCCTTGTTTTATAGTTAAATTATAGCATTAAAGCATACTTATAAGTCAAGTAATTTGTTTTTATTAATCTAAAGCTTTAAGGTCCGATGGTTCATAGCGGTTATGACCTGGCAGGCTTTTTTTATATTTCCAACAAATTATAGCGTCATCTAAAGTTTTGTTGTGGTTTTCTTTAAAAAAATCACGAATGTAGGTGTTATATTCAAATTGTTTATCAATTGGGGCTTTTTCTTTTTTCTTGGTATTTAGTATTTCATAATAGGCATTGATAGCATCACGATAAGTTTTACCTGCATTTGCTTTCAACCACTTTTGAAATAAAACATTGAATGAAAAGTTCTTACCTATTTTGTTGACAAAGAAAGCTCTATTTTCCTCTGAATACACAAAATTTGTTTCAATAAATGAATCTTCTGTAATATCTTGGTGATGTTGTTTAGTTACTCTTTTACGTTCAGGTTTTTGGATTAAACCTGTTTTAAGGAAATATGCAATACGATTAGTTAGTTCAATTTTACCACCTGATGATGGTAAGTTATATTCTTTACAAAAATTAATTAATTCTTCTTTTAAATAATAATAATTAAGAAATGTTTCTACATTTAAATCTTTAGTTAATTTTGGGCGTTCATTCATATAATTCTCCTAAAATTAGTCATTATTTAAACTTTTAATTAATTTTTCTAATGAGTTAGCATTGAGAATTGTATTTGATATAAATTTACCTTTATAAAAGTTAGCCCAATTGTTAAAAACACAAGGTATGTTTTTAGCTTTTTCCAAGGTATCAACTTTTATGAAATTAATTATTATATTATTATTTTTTGCATATTCACTAAGTTCTTCTACTTCATATTCAACATAAGGACATTCATTGCTATAATAAATTGTAAAGTCTAAACTATCTATTTTCATAAGTTTTGCATTTTCGTTAAATTTAGGTGTCTCATCATTATTAAATTCTAAAGCCAATAGTTCATAATCATCTATTTCATCTACTACCTTAAAGTTATAATGAAGATAGAAGTTTTTTTCTCCAATAAATGGCTTTTTCTTTTTAGAAGTTATCGTACAAATACCACTCATGCCTTTTGCTAATGCATCAGCTATTGCATATTCTAAAAGTTCTTTCGCAATTCCATTTCCTTTGAAACTACCGGCTACCCATAAGCAATAAATATATTCGTAATTATGACCATTAATTGGTACCCAAGCAGTTTCGATTGGTTCATATTCGATAAAAACTTTGCCTCTAGCATTTAGTTTTCGAAAAACATGGCCATCATCAAGTTTTCTTTCAATCCATTGTTTTTTCTTTTCAACACCTTTTTGATGCTTTTTGTCTCCAATAGCACAACAAATATGTTCTTTTGTAATATTTTCATGAGTTAAATTGATATAGGTATTCATCTTAGTTTACTCCTTCTAAAGTTTTTATACCATTGATAATTATTTCAAGGGATATATCAAAACTATCCTTTATAGGAAGAGGATTTCCAAATGCATCGTTATTTACAAGCAAAGCAAAGCCTTCTAAAAAACCTCTTAGTGTTCTTATTATATGATTTATATTATCTTCACTAATATTTAATGGTTTCATTATTTTAAATACTATATTAAATAGTTTTGTTGTAGCTTTTTCTTTTTCCACACTTTCAAATTTGTTGTACCAAAGCATTGTTGTAAAAATTCCTTTATTAGTTGTAGCATAATCATAAAAGGCATAACACATATTTTTTAGAGCATCATATCCAGTTACTCCTACCGCCGCATCGATTATCTTTTCTTCAAGACTTTTCCATCCATAAATCATGAGTTTAGATTTTAGTTCTTCTAAACTAGAAATATGATTATATAAAGATGGAGATTTAATATTTAATTCTTCTGCCACTAGTTTTAATGATAAATTAGCTAAACCTACTTTATTAACTAAAGATGCTGCTGTTTCAATAATAAGTTGTTCATTAATATTATTTTTAGACATATTGACCTCCAAACTAATTGTAGTTATATTATAACTAATTGCATTAGTTTTGTCAATAAAAATAGTCTAGTAGTTTTATTTCTACTAGACTTATTTTATTACTTTTTTACTTTATCAATCGTAATTATGGCCATTTCCTTTAATATTTCATCTACTTTATCGCTTGTGTAATTTAATTTAACTAAATTAATCATGGATGATACCTCTTTATTTTACTTGTTATCATTTAATAGTTTTTTCAAGGTTTTTGAATTAAACGGAATTTCTTTAATTTTATTCCAATACATTGTTTCTATTTCAAAAGGAGTAAGGTTAAATATATTTTCAAAATCTTCTTTTTTTATTTCCGTTTTTATTTTGTATAGTTCGAGATATCTTGAAATACCAAAGGTTTCGATTAAAAATTTAGTAAATGAACCTGCTATAGGATATGTTAGTTCACAATTATATTTAAAGAATTCATTGTTATCAAATAGTTTAAAAATAGATATGTTATCATCATTATTTTTATAGTATGATGCCCAAGTGTCATTGGCTTGTTCCCACCATTTTTCATCAAAGTACATTGCGAGGCCTTCAACAATAAAGTCAGATAAGGGAGCATTAATAATAAATGAGATAAGATGAGCATCTTCATGTGGGCCAATGCATTTTGTATCATTGTTATAAACTGCATAAACTTTGTTTTCTCCCCATACAGCAAAACCATTAATAGGAGTGTTATCACCATATAGTTTTCCAACTTCTTCTTTTGAATCTAATAGATAGTATTTTATTTTTTCAGGAAAATCTACTTTTAATGTTTCACATATTTTGTTGAAACTTTTTTCTTGGACATCAGCAATCATTTTGATGTCTTTTTCTGCAAGACTTCCTTCTTCATATGTAAAAATATAATGGGGAGTACTATATGTTTTCATGATATCACCTTATCTTAAGTTTATTTATTTTCTTTAATATTATACACTATATTTAGTTTTTTGTAACTTTATAAGTTATTATTTATTGATAAAATAACTAATTTGGATGTTTTTTATTTTATCATTTAAAAAATTATTTTCAATTAAGGCTTCAATAATCTTGTTTCCTGCAAAAAATTCCATTAAAGTAACAACATATCCATTAACATATTCTTTTAGATTACTTGGAATTGATTTTGTTATTACTTTTGTTAAATATTCTTTAATTTTGTTTGTTGATGATTCTAATTTAACGTATAAATCATTATTGATGTTTTCCATTAGTTTTTGAAAATCTTCATTTAAGTAGGCAATAGTCGTTTTTAATACTCCATTATCTTTAATTAAAATGTTGTTTTTAATTAGGTTGGCATATAATTCTTCTTTACTATTATCAACTATACCATTATACACATCAATGACGGTTTGTGCTATTACTTTATCTCTTAAGATTACTTGATTGGAACTATGGTTTTTAGACAACCATAAATCTCTTGCCCATAGGGTATAGTCGTTTAAGGAGGTTGGGGTTTGACCACATACTCCTTTTGGAGTTTTAGCTTCTAATCCAAAAACTAATCCTCTTGCACCACATGATAAAATTTTGGGATAATCTGAATCTTTTGTAAATAAATTTCTTTGATCTATAGCTGCGATTCTATCTACAAAGATCCATTTGTATTGATCTATTTCAGCTTTATAGTTATAAATATTTGTTTGTTTTATTTGTTCAAAATGTTCATTAAAAACTTTTTCTACTTCTTTTGTATATTCATCATACATTTTTTTATACATTGTATCAACAACATCAAGTTCTTCTTTACTAATAATGTAAAAATTTGTTTGATATTTATTTTTTACTTTTTCAATTAATACTCCAGCTTTTAATAGTATTGCAATTTCATCTTCAATGTAACAACTACTACAACCAACTTCATTGGAAATTTCAATTACTGATTTAGGTTTAGCATAACATATTAAGGCAATTTGACATGGTAATTTTCTTTTAAATAGTTCCCACACGTTTATGCTTGTAAAATCAATTCCTGAATAGTATATTGAAAAATCTTTAGGATTAAAGCTTACTTCACCGATTGTCTTATTCATATCATAAATCTCCTTTAACTTTTTCTTTCCATTTGACAAATAATACTTAACCATGTCTTGGCTAATATTAAGTTTTTCGGCTATATCTTTGATTTTTAATTCATGATAATAATATAGTACTATTATCTTACGATATAACCCTGAAAGGATACTTAGTGATTTTCTAATATCATTATGTAATGCTTGTTCTTCATTATCTTCATCATCGCAAGTGTCAATAATTTGCATTTTACAATAATCATCATCTAGAATATAATTATTTTTTCTATTTATGTAGTTTTTATATACATTATGAGCAATACTCCAAAAATAGGCATTAATGTTTTTAATATCTTCAACTCGAGATAAAGCATCTAAACACTCACAGGCCGCCTTTTGTGATAAGTCTTCCGCATCTTGTATTGAAGAGGTTCTACTAATATAAAATGTTAAAAATTTATTTAAATATTCACTTGCTATTAATTCTTTTAATTGCTCTTTATTTTGCATAATGATACCTCCTTTCACTAATATAGTAACAAAACTTTAAAAAAGTGAAGTAATTTTATAATAATTATTTATTTATCATATTTAATTCTAAAGTAATCTAAGTATTTTTCGTGTAGTTTTCTTTGTTATTTCTTTATATAATTCGTATATAATTTAATCAGAGATTTCTATCTGATTTTAATTATAACTAATTTATGATATACTTTTATTGAAGTT
>CAKPAZ010000013.1 GCA_934133195.1 uncultured Bacilli bacterium
GCTAAGTTAAACGCTGTTATCGAAGCTTACGAATTAGCCGATTCAGTTATCAATGGTAAAATTAAAGATCTTGAAAATAAAGATGTAGAACTTAAGAATCTAATTGACGCATTAACAGAATCTTCTAAAGAAGCCGACAAAGCATTACAAGATGCTATCGATGCTGTTCAAGCTAACTTAGATACAGCCATCGCTAACTTAACTGAAACAATCAAAAATAATAAGAGTGATATCGAAACTAAGTTAAATGATGTTATCGAAGCTTATGAACTAGCTGATTCAGTTATCAACGGTAAAATTAAAGATCTTGCAAACAAAGATGTAGAACTTAAGAATCTAATTGACGCATTAACTAAATCATCTCAAGCAGCCGATGAAGCATTACAAGATGCAATCGATGCCGTTCAAACAAATTTAAATAATGCTGTTTCAAGTCTAACTGAAACAATTAAAAATAATAAGAGTGATATTGAAGCTAAGTTAAATGATGTTATCGAAGCTTATGAACTAGCTGATTCAGTTATCAACGGTAAAATTAAAAATCTTGAAAATAAAGATGTTGAATTAGAAGGTTTAATTGTTGAATTACAAAAATCTTCTAAAGAAGCAGATACAGCATTACAAGATGCTATCAACAAAGTTCAAACAAATCTTAACAACGCTGTTAATGATTTAAATGTATCTATAGCTAACAACAAAGAAGAGATTAAAGAAGAACTTACAACTGTAAAAGAAGCATATGAAGCTGCTGATATAGTTATTAATAGTAAAATTGCTTCACTTGTTGATAAAAATACTGAATTAGCAAATTTAATTGATTCTCTAAAAGTTGACTTAAAGACTGCTGAAGAAAAGATATGGAAGGAAATTAATAAATTACAAGAAGACTTAGGAAAATTAAGAGATGACATGAATCAAAAAGATACTGAATTAGAAGAAATGATTCGTGCATTAACTGAAAGTACTGAAAAAGATCGAAATCATTTATTTGTTCTAAGCTATATTTGCTTAGGATTAATCGGTGCAGTAGCAGTTGCGGTATTTTTCTTTGGTATATCATATCTTTTACATCCATCTTCAAAAAGAAGATTAAAGTAATTACATAATCTATAAAGACTACATGATTAAAGATGATATCATGTAGTCTTTTTTTAATGGTAAAATCCTGATTTATTGAAGAAAAATAAAAAATGTGTTAAAATATAAATAATGAATAGTAAAAATTAAACGGAGAATTTTTAAATGAATATCAAAGAATTAAAACGATATAGAATCAGTGCTTTATTAGGTGCTATTGGAGCATTTTTGATGCTTGTAGGTGATTTATGTTTAAGTGTTATTCACGCAAGCCCTGATGATAGTGGCTTATTTATACGAGAAGCATACTTAAGTGGATCGTGGGAATCATGGCGATTACCTTTGTTACTTGTAACAGGACTTTGTGGAATGTCACTTGGTTTCTTTACAATCCGTGTTTCATATCTTCAAATCAAACCCCAATATCATAAAACGCGTATTGCTGTATTAGTTGGAGGAATAATTTATGTCGCAACTGCTGGCACTTTACATCTTTTTATTGGAAGTCTTGCTGACTGGACTAATACCCTTGGTCCCATTCTTGGTAAAGAAGAAACAATAAACTTAATCCAATTACAATATGATCGTTTGATGCCTTCAATGTTGATTGCTTATGCGGGAATGATTTTATTAATTCTTACAAGTGCTTTTGCCGTTGTAACCAAAAAAACCATCATGCCACGATGGATGATAGCTCTTCACATGATTGTATTTCAAATTATATTTGTACTAATACCTGATATTCGTCAATTATTTGGAGCACAAGTTTCAACTTGGGATTTTGTCTTAAGTCAAGGATCAGGTAATGCCGCATTATGCATTTGGATGATTGTAAATACCGTATGGGCAAGTATTCAAATAAAGAAAGTAAATCAAACTAAAGAGGAACTATGAGTATAAAAGTTACAGAATTAAGTGAAGAAGTTATTGAAAGCATTGGCCATGCCTTTGGATACTATGACTATGGTAACGAACATGGGTTAGTTGATGCCTTTCCTAATCGTGATGCTGTTAAAGCCTTTATCTGTGGTTATGTAAGAATGGCTTTAAAAAGTGGCATGCTTTATACAAATAGTGAAAATAAAGAAGCATATATTGCTTATAAACTTCCCAAACAAAGAATTCGTTTAAGTGCTTGGTTTCCTCTTGCTAAGGCTTTCCTTGGTTCAATGAAACTAAAAGAATTAATCCGTTTTATAAAAATTATGTCAAAGGGAGGATCCGGCTTAAGTAAACAACTAGATAAGAAAAAACAACCATACATTTACGTAGGCCTAGTTTGTGTGTTAGAAGAATTTCAAGGACAAGGTTATATGAGAAAAGTTTTAGATCTTGTTTTTGCAGAAGGTAATCGTCTAAAGATACCAGTAATCCTTGATACTGATGCTAAATCTAAGTGTGATAAGTATATGCATCTTGGTATGGAACTTGCAGGTACTCGTCACTTTGGTGAACATGGAGTATTATATGATTTAATCAAATACCCTGATTCTAGTGAATAAAGAAAAAATGATGGTGGTAGAATCAACCATATAAATGAATATCGTATGGTGTTAAATTATTTTGATTCAATCGATAAAAGCTGCTTAAGAGTAGTTTTTCTAAAAATAATATAAAATTGTAAAAAATATTTAATTATTTGTTATATAGATATACGAGTGTAAAAATTAGGAGGAAAGTTATGAAGAAAATTTTAGTGATGATTTATTTAGTAATAGGGTGTTTAGCTTTAGCAGGATGTGATAGTAACATGTCATCATTACCAAGGAAAATGCCAGATAATTTTGCGTTTAGCTTAACCTTTGATTATGTTGGATCTTATGATTCAAAAACTGGGGTTCTTAAAAATGGATATAATTATGATTTAGCCTGTGAATGTGAAACCATCCTTAAGTTTAGTGAAGAAGAAATGCAAGAAATTTACGAAATATTTAGAGAAAGTTTCATTGATCGACGTCAAAATGAATTAACTGTTAGTGAAAAAGGTATTGTACCTTCATATGATATAAAAATAAGCATAACAGCAGGAAAGATTTCCAAAAGTATTACTATTTATGGAGCAACATCCATCACTGTAGATGAATGGAATAACAGTAAAAGCCTTGGAGAAGCATATTATAAAATTGTTGATGACTATATAAAAGCAAGTAATGAATTTAAGGCTTTACCAGAAAACCAAAATTGGTATGATTAAATATTAATTAATTGTTTGATAAAACTTAATGTTTATTATATAATGATATTGAAAAAGAATAAATATTAAGGAGAAACTAAAAAATGGGAAAAGAAATCTTAGCTCTTAGAGCCCCTAAATCATATTTAATTGTTCCAGTTACCTTTATGATCCTAGGAATTCTATTTGTATTTAACCTTTGGTTTTTTAAGGTTGAACATCTTGTGATAAAGATTACAGCTTCAATTCCACTTGCGGCACTTGGAGTTTATGGTACTTACCTAACTTTTGAGTATCTTTTTAAACCGAAAGTAATGTTATATTATGATTCACAAAATATATATTTAAATTGTGATAACAAAGACACAATTGCTTTTAGTGATATTAAAAATGTTGAGATAAACCATATGAAAGGAAGAAATTCAACAACCTTTAGTTATGGTACTCTTGTAATTACTACCAATACCCAAAACTATAAATTTAGTTTGGTAGCTGATGTAGATGATGTCTTAAGAAAAATTAAAAACAATATTAAATAAGGAAGTGAAAAGTAAGATGAAACTAAGAAAAATAACATTAATGTTAACAGTTGCTTTATTAATCTGTTTAACAGGATGCAAAACTTCCAAACCAACTATTCAAATCGATGATCTTACAACAACAAGTAAGATTATGGTCAAAAAGAATAGTATAACTCCTGATGAAAATCTTCATACAATTAGTATTGAAAATAAAGAACAAGTAAGTCATATCTGTGATGATTTTATGAATCTTTCTTTAGTAGAAGATGAAAACTATAAATCTACTAGTTATGTTGATGATCAAGCAGCCGAATATGAATTTGTGTTTTATGATGCAGAAGATGAAGTTGTTAAAACTATCATGATAACATGGCTAAATTTGTTGTACTATAATGATAAATATTATAAATCACAAAATAAAGATTTTGACATTAGCTATGTTGAAGCTATGTTTGAACATACCTATACTTGGTACCGTTCTAAAAAAGGGCATTATAAACTATATACTTGTGGCTGTAAAAATGATGAAAAAATCATTTCCCATAGTGACAGTGATAAAGACGGATATTGTGATATATGTAAGTATAATTTTGAGTCAAATTTAACAGAAAGTGGCTTAAACACAACATCAATATATTATCCAAGTTATAATACGGGACCTGAAATATTTGATTTATTTAGAGATGAAGATCAAAATATTAGTAGATATTTAATAATTGATAATTCAGAACAATATTTTGAACTTTTATCCAAATTACCAAATAGTGGAATTATTGAAAAATCATCAAATTATGAACTATTTACAGAAACAAAAGCCAAACTCTTTTTTACTAGTAATGTAATAATTATTAAATTACGTTTTATAAGTGGAACTTTAGATTTTGTTCCAGTTAATTATTTTTATGAACATCAATCCCATGAGATGAATATCGAATACCCTAAAATTCCTAAAGGTATGATTGCGGTTGATGATGTATTTTTAGGATATGCTATAGATATAATTGAGTGTCCTAAAGAGTACTTCAAGACTTTAACAATAGAAAATCTTAGTGAATAAAATTAAAAACCTGAGTTAGAAAATATTTTCTAACTCTTTTTTTGAATTTATTTGGTAAATATGTTATAATATGAATGAACGTTCATACAATGAAAGGATGATAACGAATGAGGGTAAGAAATGAACAGTCATATAATGAAAAGAAAGCACAAATAATGGAAGCCTGCTATGAATGTTACGCTGAAAACGGCCTACATGGTACAGGGATTGCAGCACTAGCAGAAGCAGCTAAAATCTCAAAAGCATCATTTTATCTATACTTTAAAGATATCGATGATCTAATTATTCAATCTACAGACTATTGCATGACCAAAGTCGAAGATGAATTTATGGAAAAAGCTCCTAAAAATCCTGCTGACATTGATCGTTTTATTGAAGAAATCCCTGAGTGGACAGCGAAACAACATGGTAAAAAATATCGTTTGATGTATCAAGTGTACACCCATCCTAAATATATTGAATATGGTAAAAAGTTTTTTAAAGGGGTAGAAACAAGATATACTGAATATGCTAAAATGCTAGAACCAAAACTTGGGGTATCATATACGCTAATTTTACCACTTATCTTTATTTTTGTTAGAGCTTCTGTTCACTATGCAATGTTTGAAGATAGGTATTATTTAATGACCCAAATGTCTATATTGAAAGAAGCTGTAAGATTGTTTATTCAAAAAAAATAACTAAAGAAAAGGAGAAAGTTGTATGAATAAAAACATGGTTAAAAAAGTTTTGTTAATTGCGATTCCGTTATTACTAGTAGTTGTAGGAATAACCCTAGGGATTGTCCTAAGTAATAAAGGACCAAAAGAAGAATATGTAACGATAACCTATGAAGTAAATGGTGGTAACGAAATTGAAAGTGAACGTTACCCAAAAGGTACAAAAGTTACGCTTCCTAAAGCAGAAAAAGTAAATCGTGAATTTAGAGGTTGGTACTTTGACAGTGATTTTACTACCAAACTTGAAAATGAAATTATTGTTCAAAATGATATAACTATCTATGCAAGATTCGGTATTAAAATAATTTTAAATGCGAATGGCGGAGTAAGCCAAGAATCAATCTTAATCGATGAAGATGGAAAACTCAATAACCTTGGATATGCCTATAAAGAAGGATATGTTTTTGCGGGGTGGTTTTATGATGCTGAATGTAACAAAAAAGTCTGGGATACCGATGTTACAGATAAAACTATAACTTTATATGCATCATATTCAAAAGAAGCTGCTGGTGTAATTAGAAGAATCAAAAGCGTTAAAAACGTAAACCAAAACCCTCAAATAGAAGTATACTCACCTAATGTTATCTTACATGACGGCAATTTAGATGATTATATTTATGGGGAAACAACAAGTGGAGAAGCGATTTCTTTAGTATGTAAACCATCAAACAATCAAGATTACTATCTTATCTCAACCCCTTCAGATTTAATTGAAGGTGAAAGTTACTTCATCAAAACCCGTACTTCAGATCTTTCTTTCTGTAAAGTTGATGGTAAGGAAATTGAAAACGCTGATGAGTTAACCATAACCATTAAAAAAGAAGAACGAGAAATAATCAAGAAAAATCCAAGTAAGCACATTAAAAATACTTCGGTTGCTAAACTTGAAGAAAATGTTTATACGT
The DNA here is from genome assembly GCA_934133195.1 of uncultured Bacilli bacterium. Lineage (GTDB taxonomy): Bacteria > Bacillota_I > Bacilli_A > ML615J-28 > CAG-313 > UMGS75. The sequence continues at coordinate 6,453 of CAKPAZ010000013.1, forward strand.
TTATTGATCAAGACTTAGAAAAAGAAGTAAATCGTATAACTCTTAGAACTAGTGAAAACATTAAAGTAGATGATATATTAACTATTGGAGAAAACGATCAACCGCTTGATACGGATTATATTTGTAAAGTAATCAACGCCAAAACTGAAAGACTTCAATATGTAATTGGAACAGAAATCTTTGAAGACACATTCTTAATCATTGATGTTATTACTCCTAATGTTGATGATATTTATGAAGAACTTGATGTTTATGGTGATAAAGAAGCAATGTTAGAAGGAATGGTTGAATTATCTGAAGAGATGCTTATCGAAAACTTAGAACATAATGAAGGCCTAGAAAAGATCAAATCTTCAATCATAAAATCACTAAATAAATCTAAAACTATTGCTGAATATGCCTCAAATATTAAAGATGCAGAAGAAAAAGAAGCTTTCATGAAAAAACTTGCAGGATTCTCTTTCCAACGTCCAAAAGTAAAAATCGATATTAGTGGAACATCTTTAGGATTTGAAATCGAACTTAGTGGTGAACTTCAAATCAAAAAGTTTAAAATTGAAGTTAGTGTCGTAATAAAAAATAAAACGGAAGTTAATTATAATTACACAATATACAAATCAAGAAAAATAACACTTAACCCATTACTTTGGTTCTATACAAATGTTCAAGTAAACTTAAGTAATGATTTCTCAATATCATTAGAAGCCAAAGTAGAAGCAACAGATAGTGATGATACTTTAAATAGAATTGATATATCCGATGAAATTAAAGAAATCATCGATTTAAATAAAGATGCTTACAATAAATTTACCGAAGCTATCACTGATAGTCCATTATTTGAAGAAGAAGGTAGCGAACTTGAATATGTAGATATTTTCAATATTCAACTAGGAGCTATTCCACTACCACTTCCAGTCGTAAGTGTTCAAATTGAATTTAATGTTGTTGGTTCTTTAGGAGCTAGAGCTGGTCTTTACATTGAATTTAATCACCATTATGTTGAGTCAACAACCTTAACTAATGGTACTGGTGAATTTGATGGTAGAAATAAACCAGTGATGTATGACTCTTTCAAATTCTCAAGAGTTACTACTGAAAATGAAATTGACATTGCGATTACCTTAAAAGGTCAAGTAGGATTTAGATGTGGACTTGAAGCTAAACTTTCTTTATCAGTATTACAACTAAATTCAGTTGCGGCTGTATACGTATCATTCCGCTTTGGTCCTTATATTGAAATCAGTGGATTAGTAAGTTTTAGATATAGCTATGATGCGGTAAGAAAAGTCAGTGCCACCCAAGTATATGGAGGCATATATTTAGAAGTTGGTCTATTTGTTAATGCTAAAATTGGGGCCATGTTCTTAGTATATGATATTAACACTGATTTATTTGATACAAAAATTAAACTATATGATGTAGGAGATCGCTTAATCCCACTAGAATTTGTGGAGAAAAGTAATTCTCCAGATGATCCATATGTGATAACCGGTAGATATAGTGGTGTAAATATGCGAAATATTGAAATGCTGTATCTCGATATTGTCACCGGTGAAAGGGTAGTTGATAGAGCAAGTCATAACCAATATGGTGGATGCTTTGATTATCAGATAGAATTTGTTGATGATCCTAATTATCAAACTGAAGATTATCAAAAATATGTAACCCTAACTGGTGGTCAAGGAACGCACATTAGTAAAAAATATCAACCAAAATCATTAAAATTTGTTGTTAAATTAACTTTACTTCCAAAGAGTGGAATGATGGCAAGTGGTATTGAACGTATCGTCTACATGGAATACTACAATGCTAATGGCCGTGATCTTGCGGTAAAGAATAGTAAATTCGTAAATGAATATGACAATGGATTTGGAACTAAATTCTCGGAAGTCATTGATTTCCAAGCAGTAACTGAAGGAGAATATGTAGTAAATCCAATTACTGACCCTTCGATGTTCCCAGTTCGTCATGGTTATTATCTTGATATCAATGATTTATGGGAAAAATACTATCCACACTTAGGTGATAAAGTTGATGAAAACTGGGATGGTAAATTTAATAAAGTAAGATATGAAGATTTATCAACAACATACTATCGTTTAAAATGGCAATTAATAACTTATGAAGGTAATTTCTATGTACCTGATTATAGTAGCTCTTCAACAATTGAAAAGTACACCCTTGTAGGTTCATTTAAAATGAACTATGTACCATACTTACAATCATTTATTGTACATACTGATGAAGTTCCAGTTCCAACTATTGAAGGTAAAAAATATGTGGGATATGAAAATCCAAAAGGATTATCATTTACTAATAACTACTATCTAGTTGATAAAACTTCCATAATGTTTAAAGGTTTAAATGTCGAAAGTAAAACTTACCCAATGGTTAGGGTTGATAAAACAAATAATTACTATATTAATGGTTTTAATGGTGAAAATAATAGCTTTGATTTCTATGCGAAATATGATGATACAATTGTTTATACGGAAACTTATGTTTTAGAAACAACATCAGTAACCAGAGTTAAACAAGAATATCGACCATTTGACTATCGTGGTAAAGAAATTACACCAATACCACCTCAAGAATATAGCATAGGATCAGAGTTTGTCCATGATGGTAAAACTTATGTCGTTACTGGCTACATGGATATTAATAACAATGATTATGATAATAATCGTTATTATAAAGTAGAAGATATGCCGAAAGTAGATAAAAACCGCATATACTATGTTCTTTATGAAAGAAAAGGACTTGCTAGTTTACCAGTTTATTACATTAACATTATAATTGATGGTAAACATATCGGTAGTTATCCTGTAAAAGAAGGCGAAAAAATTAATTATGAACTTCTTAAAGTTAACTTTGATAATGAAAGAATTTTAAGTAATTACTTAGATTATCCACGTAATTTACTAAATAGTGTATTAGAAGAAGGTTATGTTGTTAATTGGCCTGACTTGTCAGCTTATCCACAAAATATGCCAAGTAAAGATTTTGATATCAATGTAACCGCCGATTATTCTTATAAAACTTTAATCGCAAAATTCATTTTAGATAATTCACTACAATCATTTGTTGACAGTCGATATATCGAAATTGAAGATGGTAAGACCGTATTAAATATTCAAGGTAAAATGTGGACATATGGTATAGAAGATGATGATGCATATTATTCATTCCCATCTTTAAATGATTATTTTGATATGACAACTAACAAATTCTACACTTATATAGGATGGAAAGATGAAAAAGGTGAAGTTCACTATGCTAATACGAGAATGGCGTTTACTTCATCAGCAATCTACACTCCAGTATTTGAAGAAAGTAAAGTTGATGTTACAATTTACTTTATGAATTATTCTGACTATGGTTATGAATATTATGATTACATTATTAAAGGTGATTACTATGGAAAGACTTTAAGAGAAGTCTTAGACCAAGAAAATATTGAAATACCTTCAAGAATTGATGCGAAAGGCGAATGGCAATATACTTTCCTTGACTGGGGAGTTGACATTGACACTTACATCATCGGAAGTGAAAAAGATTTAACTGGTAATATTAAACGTAATCTAACCTTTAAAGCTAACTACCAACAAGAAAAGAAAGAATACACAATCACATTTGATGCGGTTGATGGAACTTTTGAAAATGGAAACAAACTATATCAAATAAAAGAAAAATTTGATAAAACAATTAACCTAAGTGAAATTTTCCCAACTAGCTATCAAACTGAAGCCGGTACATTTGTCTTTGCTTATTGGACAACAAAACTTTATGATGAAACAACAAGAATTACAGAATTAGAAATTAATGTTGGAAACAGTGACCAAACTTATTATGCTTATTACATCTTAGATCCTGCAACAATAACACTTAATTTTAGAGGTCAAGTAGAAACTCAAGATGGTGATGGCACAGGTATTGTATATTTCAACAATAATAAAGAAGAAACTACCCTTACAGTTGAAGGAAGTTATGGTACTTCATACTATCTACTTGCGAGTATGTTTAAAGTAGATGTTAAATCAAAAACTTACATTCCAAGTCACTTGAAATGGGTAGTAGATGGTGTAGAATACATCAGTGAATTCTATAATGATAACTATATGGCAAGAATTCCATTTGATCATAACACTGATGTGGAAATCATCTTTATGGAACCAGTCGTAAAAGAAGTAACCATTACTTTTATTTCTGATGGTAAATGCTATGATACTGATGGTAATGAAATTGAAGGTGTTTATTGTACAGGAGTAATGGGGGATTTACGTCATTTCATTAACTATACTCAAAACTATGGAACCAAAGTTAAAGCACCAAATGTTTACTACTATAGTGATGAATATTATATCTTTGATGGTTTTGTAACTACAATCACTGATGAAAATAATGTTGAAAGAATAGTTAAAGTAAAACCAGGTGAAGAAGTAACATTTGAAGAAGACCGTGTTTATACTGCTGTTTATCTTCATGATACAAATACTCAAGTAGAACTTACCTTTAAATCAGAACCATATAGTGGGGTTATTGAAGACCAAGATAAAATAGATGGTTTAATGCTATTCTCAGATGGTAGTGTTGAAATTCATCATTTCGGTAAAAATGGTGATCTAATTAACTTTACAGACGTACCAAAATGTAATGGTAAACACTTTGTAGGTTGGACCACTGATGGTGATGACTTAATTACCATGGATGAACTAAACAATATGGTTTACACGAAAAAGGCAACATACTATGCAGTATTTGAAGATGACACCGAAGGCTTTACCGTAACTATCAATAGTGGAATTGGTAAGTTCAGTGATAATTCAACCGAAAAGAAAGTCCAAAATGTTCTATTTGGTACCTTAACATCTGACCTTGAAAAACCAAATTATGAAAAAGATAACTTAATCTTCAGTCACTATGAAGATAAAGATGGAAACCCAGTTACAGTAGTAGAAAATAATATTGAGTTATTCGCATGCTTCGGAATTGAAATCAAAGACTTTGAAGGTCTTAAGAAAGTAAATGATGCTCCTAATGCTAACTATGTCTTAACAAATGACATTTTAGTAACTGGTATTACTGCGTACACTGACTTTGTTGATGCAATAAGCTGGGAAAGTTTAGGTAAAACATCAAAAGATGGCTTCTCAGGTAAATTCAATGGAAATGGTCATAACATTAGATTTATCGCAAAAGTCGATAAACCAGAAGACTTCGGTCTATTCTCAAAAATCAGTGGTTTAGTTTATAACTTATTTGTAAGTGCAGCCTTTAGCTACGAAGGAAACCTAACTAAAGAAGAAGTATTTGGTACCTTCACAAAAGAAGTTACTTCAAGTGGTAGAATCATTGATTGTGCAAGTTGTCAAACTGCTGGTTTAACCATTACAACCAATAAGAAAATAACAATTGGTGGCTCCATTGGTATAAACTATGGAACAATTGATGGTTTCTTTAACTCAATGAATGGAACGATTTTACTAGAAAGCAATAACTTAAGCTACCTTGGATCAGTGGTAGGAAGTAACTATGGTACAATTAGAAATACCACACAAACTGGTAGAAATGGTAATTTAGTAATAGCAATGCCAAGCAGTACTGAAACCTACGTTGGTAATTTAGCTGGTTACAATGAAGGATTACTTGAAAATAGCTTCGTTGATCGTGCAGTCTTCATTAGTTTTAGAGAAGGTATCAGTAAAAATTTAAGTGATTCTCTAGAAGTATCAGGAATTGTCGGATTAAACAAAGGCTTAATCAATGAATGTACAATCTATAATGAAACATTCTATTGTCAAATTGCTGATGTATTAATTAGTGGCAATAACCATTTAATATCATTTGAATATGACAAGCAAGGAAAACTAGAATTAATTAGTATTTATATTTTAGAAGAAACTGTTCAAGGTCCAATGTATGTCCTTAAATATATTGTTTATATGGATGAAAATGCTGTTAAACGTGGACTAGACTATTGTGAAGAATACACATATAGTGAATTTAAAGTTGCATATCCAGATATTTTCAATAAAATAGATGGCATGGACTCTATAGTTAATTACAATATAATTACTAAAAACACCAAAAATGGTAAAACAAATAACGTTTCAACAGTTGACTATGTAGGAACTGGTAACATTACAGCTCTTGCGAGCAGTTGCAACTATAATGAAATTAAATGGAGTTACTTAAGAAGATTATACGCAACAAACTATAATAAATAAAATTACTCTATTCAACCAAAAATCCGGCTAGAGATAGTCGGATTTTCTTCTTATAAACATTCTACTAATTATCTTTTAAGTAACATATTAAGCAACATTTAAGCAAGATAATTGATGTAATTTGGTTTTTTGGTTATAATATAATTAATAAGGAGTGATATTATGTATACCCCTTCCCTTACAATAACTAATTTTATGTTATCAAAAACAATCACTATAACGGAAAAACTTGGGTTAATTTCTAATTATAATGCTTTAAAAAGGATGCCTGTTTTAAGAAAAAGCAATAAAATTAAATCCATTCATTCATCACTTGTAATTGAAGCAAATTCTCTTTCACTAGATCAAGTAAGAGATATAATTGGTGGTAGAATTGTTTTAGGTCCTAAAAAAAGAAATTTAAGAAGTAAAAATGCTTAGACATTAAATCGAATCAAAAGAAACCTTATGTTCCACATATTTAAATCCAGCCCTTGAGAATGGTTTAATTCATCGAACTATTCCTGATAAACCTAATAGTAAAAATCAAAAATATTATAAATAAAAAGGAGTAAAATAATGAAGTATTACAAATTAAAAATTTCTCTTGATAATTATGAAGAAAGACTAAATAGAACAATTTTATTTAAAGAAACTGGTGATTTAGATTTATTAGCATTTACCATTCTTTCTATTTTTAATACTCTTTCATACCATTTATATAAATTTAAAGATGATAAATATGAGTATGAATGTGAAATTAGTATTACTCAAGCCGAAGAAATGGGATATCCAGATATTGGAAAAGAATCATGGGGTGTAACCCTTGATATGTTGAAGATAAAAAAACATAAATTTCAAATGATTTATGATTATGGTGAGGACTATCAATTTAATATTGAAATATTAGACACTGTTGAATTAAAAGAAGTATATCACCTTCCAAGAGTAATCGATGGTGTAGGTTATGGTATAGTTGAAGATAACAAAGATCTTTTAGAAGACTACTTTGATGGTAAACCTTTAGAATATCCTTTGTTATTTGTAAAAAGAGGAAGACTTACTGAACTTGATTTTAACACTTTTGATAAAGATGAACTAAATAAAAAACTCCTAAGAGAAATTGCTAAAATAAGAGGAGCATATTATTTATATTAAGATTATAAAATAAAGACTAAATAAATTTAAATAGATATAGATAAAAATCCAATTAAAAAAGTTGGATTTTTTCTTTTAAAATGCTATTAAATAATGTATTTTTTATTAAAGTAGCAAAATTCATTAAAAGTAGCAATCAAATTTAAGAGTTATATGATATAATGTAATAGTGGAGGTAGATGATATGTTTAAAGATAAACTAAAAGAACTAAGACTTAAGTATGGTCTAACCCAACAAGAACTTGCTGACAAAATCTATGTTTCTCGTTCAGCAATATGTAAATGGGAGATGGGAAATGGCATTCCTAGTAATCCAAACCTTGAAGCATTATGTCTGCTTTTTAATGTTGAAGAAGATTGGTTATTTAGTCAACAAGATCAAACCGAAGGAAAAGAAATAACCAAAAGAAATCATCATGTAAATATTGCTAATGTTATTTTAATAATTATGTCATTTATTTTCCTAATGATTATTTTAACAATTCTTTCAACAACAAATAGCATAATCAATATAAAACATCCTATAAATCTTTGGAGAGTATTTAACACCTATGAATTAATCATCATAATAGGAGGCCTTGCGTTATCTTTTGGTATTGGCTTATTATTAATATTTAATAATAATGGATTTCTAACTTTAAATGTTAATGATCAAAAAAGAAAGAAAATTTTAAGCTTTGGTTATGCATTATCAGTAATTATCTTTTTTATATTTATTGTTCTTACAACATTAAGACTTTCAAAACCTAATGATTATCAAGGTAATGTTTCGGAAACTATGTTTATTCAAGATCTTATCATAACCATTGTAATTGGGTTAATTCCTTTAGTTTATACATTGTCAAGCCAAAAATTAAAAATAGTTAAATTAATTTTTTCCATTATCAACTATCTAATCTTTGGAGTAGGAGTATGCTTTTTTGTTTATACAATGTATAATTCATTTCATAATAACCAAACCGCTGTTGCTTTAGGTTTGATATTAAATAGTATATGTGGTCTTACTTCCATTATTATTTCAACAATAACCTTAATTGTAGAATTAAAAACTAAAGAAAGAAATAAGTTATCAATAATTTTAAATACAATAACAATTATTTTAAGTATTCTAATGTTTATAATTATAATAACCATCCTTCTATAACTTTATTTATTTCAATTATCTAGCTTTAAAATATTGACACTGTAAATATATTTATATATTAATTGAAAAAACAAATAATTTGTAGTATATTAAATAATAGTGTTTTTTGTGGAGTGATAATATGAAAAGAAATGAATGGAAAAAATCATACACCATTTTGTGTGAAAATAATTTTCAATATTTTGGTGAAGTAAGTACGACTTCAGGTCAATCAAAACTAGAAGGGACATCAATACTGTATTATCCAGCTAATGGTAATTACTCAATGCTTGAAAGTTACAAAAATAATATCTTTAGTGGATTATGTTTTACTAAAACTAAATCAGAAAATGTTGCTTTTCCAACCTTCCAAGCAGGATTATATAAAGTAAATAGATATGTAGGTCCTCTTGTTTCAGTTTTACCTTACGAGTATAAAACTAAAGATAGTTATAATTTTGATATCATTTTTTCTAATACTAATGATAGTGGTAGAAATGATGGTGCTGTTATATATATTGCACCTTTAAAAGAAACTTTTACTATTCTACAATATAGTAATGGTGTAAAACAAAATAAGTCAATTAGGTTTGATAAGGGTCATCTTTATCTAGAAAAATTAATTGACAATACTAACAAAGAAGTAGTAAATACCATTGAATGTGGATGGAATTTTAATCCCTCATCATTTGGATTATTAAAATTACCTAAAAATTGTCTTGGATTTGAAAATCATGGCTTTAAACCTGCATTCACTGATTATGTTGTGGAAAATGGTAAAACGGAACACTACTATTATGGAATGGTTGAAACCTATGGTGATGGTGCAACCTACATTGTTGAAGATAATAAACGTATCTTTACTGATGAAGTTGCTCATTATGGTATTATTGAATATAAAAATAAAGATAAGTACTTTGGTGAAGTAATCGCAGATGGTGATGAAGGTGGATTCAAACGAACTGGCTTTGGTTGTTTCCGTGGGAAAAATGATGCTTACATTGGTAATTATACAAGTTCCCTACGAAATGGTGTTGGCTTAACTATAAAGGGAAGTACTGCTGCTTTTGGTAACTATAATTCTAATAAAAAAACAGGATTATATTTTGAAATTGATGGCAATAAACTTTTAGTTTATTACATGATTGATGATAAACGTAAGGGTAAATACTATGTTATTGATAGTAATACCTTTAAAGTAGAAGAACGTGATGGAAGTGGTAAGACAACTTTAGTTGCGACATTCGATAAGAAGGTGGAATCAACAAGTAAGAGTACTGATGATCCGGTTATATCTGGTGTTGACCCCGCAAAGCTACGTACCTTAGCTAATTACAACTTTACATATGAAGTGATTAACGACAATATCTATTTAACGGGGGTTAATCAAAAAGGTAAAGATACTAAGGAAATGCATATTCCAGGATTCGTTAAAGGAATTAGAAAAAATGCTTTTCAAGGATTAAAAAAATTAGAATTTGTTGAAATCTTTGATGGAGTAGAATTTATTGATGAAGGAGCCTTTAGAGATTGTCCTAACATTAAAAAATTAATTCTTCCTAATACGATTACAACTATTGAAGCTCATACATTTGAATCAAAACAATTAGAACGCGTAGATTTTCCTTCACATGTTAAATTGATTAAAAGCTATGCCTTCTTAGAATGTTCAAGATTAAAATGGATAACAATTGGAAATAAGAATTGTGTTATTGAAGAAAATGCTTTCCCTAAAGTAGTCCAACAAGACTTAAAGAAGTATGAAAGAAAAAAAGAAGATGAACCTGAACAAAAGACGAAAGTTAAAGCAACAAAAGAAAAAATCAAAGTACCAAAAACAAGAACAAGAAGAAAACGATCAATAATTGTCAATTTCTTTAGAGGTATTGGTCAATTATTTGGAATTATCTTTGGATCAATATTCTATTTCTTTGTAAAATTAATCCCAGGATTATTCAAAAAAATCTTTACGAAGAAAAGCAGAAGTCATGGTGGTTCTTTCTTCAGTAAAATTGGTAGTTTCTTCGCAATGATAGGAAGAGGAATCTTATTTGTAATAACTGCTCCGTTTAGATTAGTTAAAAAATTATCAAGCTCGCCAAGTTTTCTTGATCTTTTGTTTATTTTAATTATGGGTGCATACTTAATGTTAGGAATAACCTCATGGATTAAATATGTTTCATGGGATACTGTTTGGTGGCCTGGCTTTTTTGGATATCACTGGGAACTTGGTTCATTTGGTGTATCACTAATGTCTACTCATGAGTTTTGGCCAGGATTATTAGGTATCATAATTACCATTGTTGGTGGATTAATCGATATTATTATCTACCTTCTAATGATTATCTTTGTGTATGTAATTTTTGTATGCCTTCAAATAATTATTCAACTAGGCATTATCTTTGTTATTCCAGCCGCAATCCCAATTTATCTTTTAGTTATGACCATTAAAGCCGATGATAAACTGGAAAAAATAGTAACGTTTATAATAACATTAGGTCTTTCGATAACTTACTTTATTTTCTTATCACAATTGTTATAAAATAAAGATTATTAAGAAAGAGATTTTAATAAAGAAGAAGTATCAATTGATATTTCTTCTTTTTGTTTTTTAGAGGTAAAAAAAGGCATAAAAAGTAAAAAATATTGCAAGATACACAAATAAACAATAAAAAATGGTAAAATAATAAGGTGGGAAAATAGAAGAGGAGTTAAAAAATATGTTTACATACACACATTTTATATGGCTTGCTAACGCAGCTTTAATTATAGCAATAATGCTAATCTTATCAAAAAACTTAAAACTATCACTTAAAACTGTCTTAACAATTATGTGTATTGTTAGTCTCTTAAGTGAAGTAACAAAAATTCTTTTAAATATGGAAGATGGTATAAAAGGTGGAAAAGTCCTTGATCCAGGAAGTTTACCATTTCATCTTTGTAGTATTCAAATCTTCTTTATTTTTGGTTTAAGATTTTTCATAAATAATGAAAAAACAAAACAAGTATTATATAACTTTATGGTACCTACTTCAATCGTGGGAGCGATTATTTCATTATTTATTCCAACTGTTGGTACTTCATTTTTGAAAGTACAAGTTTATCAATATTTTATATATCATGCTTTTCTAATTTTTTTTGGTATTTATTTAATAAGAGAAAAACATGTAATATTTAATGTTAAAACTTTACTTACCAATTATGCATTACTAATTATGTTGATGTTCTTAAATCTATGGGTTAATAGTTTCTTAAGCTTCGCGGGAACTAACTTTATGTATTTAACAAGACCACCAATGAAGAATTTACCAATCTTAAATCTTGATCACGGATGGTATGTTTACTTCATAAGTCTCTTTATGCTCGCAGTAATCTTAATGGGAGCATTCCAACTTCCATTTATTCTAATAAATAAACATCAAGCTAAAAAAGCAATCCAAGAAAGTAATGAATAGAAATAAAAATTAAATATATTAAATAAGGAAGGTATAATATGAGTAGAAGACTTGGAACTGTATCAATGGGAATAAGATGTCCAATCATCAAAGAAGGCGATAACTTAAGTGAAATCGTTGTAAATAGTATCATGGAAGCTTGCAATGAGGAAAATATCAAACTTCGTGACCGAGATGTTGTCGCAATCACTGAATCCGTTGTCGCAAGAGCACAAGGAAACTATGCAACAACTGATCAAATCGCAGAAGACATTAAAACCAAATTTCATGGAGAAGAAATAGGGGTAATATTTCCCATCCTTTCCAGAAATCGTTTCGCAATCCTTTTAAAGGGAATCGCAAAAGGTACGAAAAAAATAATCCTAATGTTAAACTATCCATCTGATGAAGTAGGTAATGCTTTAATTAGTTGGGATCAAATCGATGAAAAAGGTGTAAATCCTTATTCAGATGTTTTAACATATGAAGAATATCGTAAGTTATTTGGATATAATGTGCATGAATTTACAGGCGTTGATTATGTTGAATATTATATCAACCTAGTAAAAGAAGTAGGAACTGATATTGAAGTAATATTCTCTAACAATCCTAAGACTATCTTAAATTATACTAAGAATGTTCTTGTATGTGATATTCACACAAGAAAAAGAACTAAACGTATTTTAAAAGAAAATAACGCTAATATCGTTTTTGGTCTCGATGAAATCTTAACATCATCAGTTAATGGATTAGGATATAATGAATTATACGGATTACTTGGCTCAAATAAAGCAAGTGAAGATAAAGTAAAACTATTCCCTCGTGATGCTTTATGGCTAGTAGAAGATATTCAAGAAAAACTTTACAAACTAACTAACAAAAAAGTAGAAGTAATGGTTTATGGTGATGGTGCCTTCAAAGATCCTCAAGGTAAAATCTGGGAATTAGCTGATCCTGTGGTTTCTCCATTCCATACCGATGGCTTAAATGGAACTCCAAATGAGTTAAAACTAAAATATCTTGCGGACAACGACTTTAAAGAATTAAAAGGTGAAGAATTAAAGATGGCCATTTCTAAACTCATCAAAGAAAAAGAACAAAGTTTAGTAGGTAAAATGGTATCTGAAGGAACTACACCACGTCAATTAACCGACCTTATTGGTTCATTATGTGATCTAACTAGTGGATCTGGAGATAAAGGAACGCCAATTATTTTAATCCAAGGCTACTTTGACAATTATACAAATGAATAATTAAAAATAAACACATTAGATATGGGTAATCAATCTAATGTGTTTTTATATTTAAAAGTAATAAGTTTAAAATGTTTACACAAAATAACATAAAATGATATAATTAATTAAGAAAGTGAAGTGAAGAGTATGAATTTGGATAACATTCGTTTTAAAGGAACCTTTAGAAGCTATCAACAAAGAATCTTAGATGCGGCTGATACTTATCTTGAAGATGGAAAAATCAATATTGTAGCAGCACCAGGTAGTGGTAAGACAATCCTTGGACTTGAGTTAATAAGACGCCTTGGTAATCCATGTATTATTCTATCTCCCACTACCACAATTAAAGAACAATGGGGTGAAAGATTTAGAGAATCATTTTTACCTGATAATGCAGATGTCAATGAATATGTAAATTATGATCTAAATAAGATAGTTTTCATCAATTCTATCACGTATCAAGCTTTATACTCTGCTATCAACAAAGTTGAAGTTGCAACCGATGATGAAACAGTTGACTACTCATCACTTGATTTATTCAAGGTGATGCGTCAAAACAACATTAAAACAATTTGTTTAGATGAAGCACATCACTTACAAAATGAATGGCAAAAAGCCTTAGAAAAATTTATCAGTGCTTTAGATAAAGATGTCAAAATTATATCACTTACAGCGACTCCTCCCTATGATGCTAAAACAACTGAATGGCAACGTTACATCAGTGTATGTGGAGAAATTGATGAAGAAATATTTGTACCTGAACTAGTCAAACAAGGAACACTTTCTCCTCATCAAGATTACGTAATATTCAATTATCCAACAGCAGCGGAAACCCAAATCTTTAAAGAATATAAAGAAAATTCATATCATGCTTTACAAGCCCTTAAGAGCCTTCCTTGGATGATGGCTTTATATACAAATATTAATAGTAATTACAAGAGTATGTTAACAGATATTTATACTAATGTAAAAGAATATATTGCTCTTTTAATATTATTTAATTACTATGGATTTGAAGTAGATCCCAAATTAATAAAAGCTTTAACTAATGTAACATACCTTCCGAGTCTAACCTTAAGTTATGCTGAAATCGCTCTTCAGTTTTTAATTGATTCAGACTTAATCACAAAAATTCAAAAAGAAGAATTAATAAAAATTTTAAAAGAAAACCAAGTATATGAAAAAAACAAAGTGTCTTTAGAACTAGATGAAAAACTAAAAAGAAATCTCATTAGTTCCCTTGGTAAGATGGATAGTATCATCAAAATTGTTGAAAGTGAATACTCATCTCTTGGTACCGACCTACGAATGTTAATTCTAACTGATTATATCAAGAAAGAATCACTATCTAAAGTTGGTACTAATGATTCAATTAATAATGTAAGTGTTGTAAGTATCTTTGAAAAAATAAGAAAATCAACAACAATTAATATGGGAGTTTTATCAGGTAATTTAGTTGTCCTACCTAATTCATTATTAGAAGATCTCAAGGAAAAATATTCTTTTACTACAAAGTCAATTGATAAAACAAACTATTCAATCGTTAACTTTAAAGGTACAAATAAAGATAAAGTTAGAATTGTGTCTAAATTATTTGAAGATGGATTAATTAATATTTTAATTGGTACTAAATCTCTTCTTGGTGAAGGTTGGGATTCTCCATGTATTAATTCCTTAATTCTTGCTAGCTTTATTGGTAGTTTTATGTTATCCAATCAAATGAGAGGACGAGCCATCAGAATTGATAAAAATCATCCTGATAAAGTATCTAACATTTGGCATTTAGTTACCATTGAGCCTGATTATATGTTTGAAGAAAACAAACTAAAAAAACTATCAGCTCACACTACTTATGATAACAATACAATTCAATCAGTTGATTATCAAACCTTAGAAAGAAGATTTGATTGTTTTGTAGGACCAAGTTATGATACAGATATGATAGAAAGTGGAATCGAAAGAATCACTACCATTAAACCTCCATTTGATCAAAAAGGTATCGAAAAAATAAATCAAAACACCTTAGAATTATCAAGAAATCGTATGTTGGTAAAAGAAAGATGGCAAGCATCACTATCAAAAACCTCAAAAGTAGGTATAAGTTCAGAGGTTCCCAAAACCAGAAAAATCCCATCATTTACCTTTACTAACATTGCTTATGTCTTGTTGATAATGATAATTGAAACAATTATTATTAATGCTTTAAGTATAGCTATTACAAGAGTTACGCTTGATTCAAGTTTAGGAATTCTTGCAATGATAGCTATGGTAATTACTCTAATTATAACCGCAGTAAGTTTAATTTTCGTTTTAAGAAAGTTAGTTGCTAACTTAAATCCAACCAATCAAATTAAGACTTTTTCTAAATGTATCTTAAAAACTCTAAAAGATGTAAACCTTATTGAATCATCATGTTCATTGAAAGTTAACAGTGATAAACAAGGAATATACATTAATGTTTCATTAATTAATGCTACTTTATATGAACAAAATCTTTTCAATACAGCCATTACGGAATTCTTAAATCCAATAGAAAATCCTAGATATGTTATTATTAGAAAGAATTGTTTTAAAAAATATAACTATAAATACTCTTTCGCATGTCCTTCAGTAATTGGAAAAAACAAAGAAACGGCAGAAATATTTAAAAGATATTTATCAAAACTTATGGGAAAATATGATCTTGTTTATACTAGAAGTGAAGAGGGAAGAAAGTTAATCTTAAAGTGTCGACAAAAATCATATATTAGTTATAATGCTAAAAAGCTTATGAAAAAGCATAAACTAAATAGATGGAGTTAATTATATGGTGTGAAAAAATCGCCAAACAAAAAAAGATAAAAATTAATTAAAAAAGATTATTTTTTGGTAAAATAATCTTTTTTTAATGTTCATATAATTTAATAAAAGTACATTATTTGTCTACAATTATTTCCTACCTTAATCCATATTTCAAAAATATTGCAAAAGATGGAAAAATATGATAAAATAAAGAAAACGCTTTTAGAAAAAATGGAGGAAATGAAAATGGCAAATTTTCTAATTCAATGTCCTTGTTGTGGAACTTTCAATAAGGCTTCAACATCTTTATTCGCAAAAAAGAATATTAAATGTTCATGTGGGAACATTATCAATGTAAAGAAAGATAAATTAAAATCAGTGAGATGTCAACACTGTCAAAATATTGTTGTATATGATCAATCAAAAGGATTTAATGCAGAATGTCCAGTATGTCATGAAAAAATAATAAGTGAAGGAAGCATCAGTAAAACAGTTGATGTAACTTGCCCTACTTGTTTTTGCACATTAACTGTAAGTAAGAGTCTAACTACTTGTGAATGTCCTTTGTGTGATACGATAGTTGATGTCCAAAAAGAAATGGCTAAAAACAAAATGCAAGAAGAAGGAGCAATTTCGGTAATCAAATACGAAGGACCTAATGATGTCTTTGTATGGAAACACCCTGTTGAAAACTTTAACTTAGGTTCACAATTAATCGTTCATGAATCACAAGTTGCGGTTTTCTTTAAAGATGGTCAAGCTCTTGATACATTTAAAGCAGGTCGTTATACTCTTTCAACTGATTCTCTACCTTTACTTAGCAAGCTATACCAAATTCCAACTGGTGGTAAAGATCCTTTCTATTCTGAAATATACTTTGTAAATTTAACTACACAACTTGGAATTAAATGGGGAACTGACTCAAAAGTTAGAATGTTTGATCCAATATCTGGTTTACATATTGAGCTTGGAGCATGTGGTCAATTCAATATTTGTGTTAGTGATGCTAGAAGATTACTAATCAAAGTTGTTGGTACAACTACTGGCTTAACTCAAAATGAAATCTTTAGTGGCGATGCTTCTATTGCGGGGATGACTGGTAAATTTAAAGCTTTAATTATCAATAAAGTTAAAACTAATCTCGCAAAATCAATTCGTGAAAACGACATTAATATCCTAGAAGTAGATGAACATTTAGATGAATTATCAGAAATCTTAAAGAATAAAATTAATGAAGTATTAGTAGAATATGGATTAATGATGCCAGAATTCTTTATTACTTCAATTGTAACTCCTGATGATGATCCAAACTTTAGAAAATTAAAAGAACAACACGCAGAAAGATACTTACTTGTTCAACAAGAAAGAATTCGTCAAGCCGAAGCCGAAGCAGCTCAAGCAAGAAAACTTGTTGAAGCTCGTACTCAAGCACAAGAAGAAATCATTGCGGCTCAAGCTAGTGCTGAAGCATATCGTCTTCAAGCCGAAGCTGAAGCTCAAGAAATGCGTATGAAAGGTTACACCTATGAACAAGAAACTAAACGTCAAATTGGTGTAGCAATGGCATCAAATGAATCAGGTGGTACTGCAGCCGCAAGTAGTATTGTAAATAATATGGTAGGACTTGGTGTTGGACTTGGGGTAATGGGTGAAGTAGCCGGAACAGTTCGTGAATCACTATCACCTGAATCACAACCACAAACTCAATCTTGGGAATGTCCAAGTTGTCATACAAAAGTTACCACTGGTTTTTGTCCAAATTGTGGAATCAAAAAACCAAGTGAAGGTTGGAACTGTGAATGTGGACAAAAGAACATTACAACTGCTTTCTGCCCAAACTGTGGATCAAAAAAACCAAGTGAAGGCTGGAACTGTGAATGTGGACAAAAGAACATTACCACTGCTTTCTGTCCAAACTGTGGTTCAAAAAAACCAAGTGAAGGCTGGAATTGTGAATGTGGACAAAAGAATATTAAAACTAATTTCTGTCCAAGCTGTGGATCAAAAAAGCCTGCTGAATAACCATTTAATATAAGAGGAGAATAACATGGCAAACATAAGATGTAAAATGTGTGGGGGAAACTTAAATGTTGAAGAAGGGCAACAAACAGTAGAATGTGAGTACTGTGGAAGTTTACAAACAGTACCAACACAAATAGATAATGAAAAGATCTTAAATCTCCATAATAGAGCGAATGCTTTAAGATTAAAACAAGACTTTGAAAAAGCAATGTTAACATATGAAAGCATAATCGCAGAAAACCCAAAAGACGCAGAAGCACACTTTGGAATGTTACTATGTAAGTATGGAGTAACCTATGTAGATGATTACAATGGAACTAAAAAACCAACAATCAATAGAATGCAATTACAATCAATCTTTGATGATATAGATTATAAAGAAGCAATCGAACATAGTGATGTAGTAACCAGAAGAGTGTATGAAGAAGAAGCTAATAAAATAGCGAACATTCAAAAGAAAGCCCTAGCGATATCCCAAAAAGAAGAACCCTATGATATCTTTATATGTTATAAAGAAACAGATGCATCTTCAAAAAGAACTGTTGATTCCGTAATAGCCCAACAAATATATGATGAATTAACAAGAAAAGGGTACCGAGTATTCTTCTCAAGAATAACCTTAGAATCAAAACTAGGTGTAGAATATGAACCATATATTTTCGCAGCTCTAAATTCAAGTAAAGTAATGTTAGTAATAGGAACAAAACAAGAATACTTTAACGCAGTATGGGTAAAGAATGAATGGAGTAGATTCTTATATTTAATGAATCAAAAACCAGGAACTAAATACTTATTCCCATGTTATAGAGATATGGAAGTATATGACCTACCAGAAGAAATGTTAGGCTTACAAGCCCAAGATTTAAATAAGATAGGATTTATCCAAGACTTAACAAGAGGAATCGATAAAGTCTTTAACAAGAATGAAAGACAAGAACCAAATAATCCAACCCAAGAAACAAAAGTAAATGTAAGTTATTCTCACTCATACGATGGACTTCTAAAAAGAGCTAAAATCTTAATCGCGGATAATGACTTCCAAAAAGCTGATTCTCTACTTGAAGAAGTATTAAATCAAAATCCTGAAGAAGGTACAGCCTATCTATATAAATTATTAATTACTGAACATTTAAATTCTACTGATGATTTACTAAAACTAACTAAATCAATTATTGGTAATATTAATTATAGTAAGGTTTTAACTTATGGTGATGCATCAGAAAGAGATTTAGTATATAAGGCAGCTGAAAATGTTCAAAACAACATAATGGAAGAAAACTATCAAAAAGCAATGCCACTAATTGAAAATGGTGCATATGAAGAAGCTATTAATATCTTAAATAGATATCCTACTTACAAAGATTCAAAACAACAAATCACTTATTGTAATAACGCAATAAATGAAGGATACTATCAAGCAGCCTTAGAGTTTGCTTCTAACAAAAGATATGAAGAAGCTATCAAAAAACTTAATCTTTGTTTGAATTATAAAGATTCATCGCAACTGCTTAAAGATTACAAAGTAGCTATTGATGAACGTAATTATCAAACAGCTTGTTATTACTTTGACAATGGAAAGTATGTTGAAGCTTTAGAAATCTTTAGAACTATGCCATTCTTTAGAGATACTAAAGAAAAAGTTAATGTATGTAATGAACAAATCAGAGAGTCTAAGTATCAAACTGCTTTAACATACATTAATCAAAAAGCATATCGCTTAGCTGTTCCCCTACTTCAAGAATGTTCTGGTTATAAAGATGCAAATGAACTATTAGTAGGTGTAAGTAAAAAAGCAACAATCCAAGATCGCAACTATGAAAAGAAAGAAGCTTTTAAAGAAACAAAATCTTTAGGTATTTGTTTCCTAGTACAATTCATATTCTATTTCTTCTTTACCATTTTAAAAATATTTCAAAATATTAAGATGGTACAAACAAATAGTGATAGAATGGATGTAATAATACCATTAATAATTTTTGCATTATGTGTCTTAACAATTATAATACAAGTAATTTTAGGCAATTCTGTAAAGAGGATGACTAAAATATACTTTGCATACGGAATATTGATTGTTGCAACATCAGTAATTGGACTAATAATTCTTACAAGTTTAGAAGATGATACTTTTAGTGAGTTATTTTTAAATATGGCTGCTCAGATTGCTGGTGGAATTTGTTGGAATATAATTGTCGGAATAGTTGCTATTGTTAAAGCAAGAAAAAAACTAACTGAATAATAAGAGGAGAATAACATGGCAAACATAAGATGTAAAATGTGTGGGGGAAACTTAAATGTTGAAGAAGGGCAACAAACAGTAGAATGTGAGTACTGTGGAAGTTTACAAACAGTACCAACACAAATAGATAATGAAAAGATCTTAAATCTCCATAATAGAGCGAATGCTTTAAGATTAAAACAAGACTTTGAAAAAGCAATGTTAACATATGAAAGCATAATCGCAGAAAACCCAAAAGACGCAGAAGCACACTTTGGAATGTTACTATGTAAGTATGGAGTAACCTATGTAGATGATTACAATGGAACTAAAAAACCAACAATCAATAGAATGCAATTACAATCAATCTTTGATGATATAGATTATAAAGAAGCAATCGAACATAGTGATGTAGTAACCAGAAGAGTGTATGAAGAAGAAGCTAATAAAATAGCGAACATTCAAAAGAAAGCCCTAGCGATATCCCAAAAAGAAGAACCCTATGATATCTTTATATGTTATAAAGAAACAGATGCATCTTCAAAAAGAACTGTTGATTCCGTAATAGCCCAACAAATATATGATGAATTAACAAGAAAAGGGTACCGAGTATTCTTCTCAAGAATAACCTTAGAATCAAAACTAGGTGTAGAATATGAACCATATATTTTCGCAGCTCTAAATTCAAGTAAAGTAATGTTAGTAATAGGAACAAAACAAGAATACTTTAACGCAGTATGGGTAAAGAATGAATGGAGTAGATTCTTATATTTAATGAATCAAAAACCAGGAACTAAATACTTATTCCCATGTTATAGAGATATGGAAGTATATGACCTACCAGAAGAAATGTTAGGTTTACAAGCCCAAGATTTAAATAAGATAGGATTTATCCAAGACTTAACAAGAGGAATTGATAAAGTCTTTAACAAGAATGAAAGACAAGAACCAAAGAGTCCAGTCAAAGAAACAACTAAACCAACTGAGAACAATACTCAATCATATGATGGACTTCTAAAGCGTGCAATCATTCTTTTAAATATGGGAGATTTTTCAAAAGCTGATTCTCTACTTGAAGAAGTATTAAATCAAAACCCTGAAGATGGTACCGCGAACCTTTATAAAATCCTTGCGACTGAACAATTAAGAACCATTGATTCTTTATATACAACACCAAATATTAAACTTAAAAATAATCAATACTATCCATTAGTATTAAAATATGGAAGTGAAGAAGAAAAGAAAATTGTTAAAGAAGCAATTGGAGTCTTTGAAGGTCCAGCTCCATTAACCGAAGTAGCCTATCGTAAAGCTCTTATTGATTATAAAGTTTGTAGAACCTCTGATGCTATCTTAAACATCATGAAATGGTTTGAACAAAACTTAAATTACAAAGATTCAAAAAGCTACTATGAAAAATCTAAAGTTAAGTATGAAAAGCTAAAAACTGAAGAAGCAGAAAAAATCTTAAAAAATAAATATCAAGAAGCATTAAACTTTAAGAACAATCAAAACTATGCTAGTGCTATTGCTTGTTTCAAGAATATCATTGACTATAGTGATTCAAAAGAACAAATTGAAGAATGTAGAGAGTTAATGAGAGAAGCTAATTATCAAAAAGCCATTACCCTTGGTAAACAAAAGAAGTACCAAGAAGCAATAGCCCTACTTTCTAAAGATAAAGGTTATAAAGATAGTGTTCAACTAATTGATAGGTTTAATGAAGAACGAAATAATGATATCTATAATGAAGGAATTGCCCTTATTAATGCAGGTAGACTTCTTGTGGCTATGGAAAAGTTCCAATCAATTATTAACTATCGAGATTCAAAGGAAAAAATTGAATTTTGTAGAGAAGCTCATCTATCAGCAAAGTATAATTATGGAAAAAGACTAATAAGTGAACATAAATATCTTGAAGCAACTAAAGTCTTAAAAGAATGTTTTGGTTATAAAGATAGTACTAATCTAATTAATGAAATCTCTAAACTTGCGGAAAAAGAAAAGAAGCAACTCGCAAGAAGTGAAGTAATGCCAACAACAAGAAAAGTAACAAGAGCTTGTACTGTTCTAATGATTATATCATTATTACTTCCAGCTTTAGATGCTGTATTTGGCTTCTTGAGTTTATTTGAAGTGGGAATTAAACCTCAATTAATTATCAGTGCTTTCCTTGAAATTGCTATGTTCATATTTGGCATCTTTTCACTAGTTCATATTTTTGTAAAATGTTGGACATCTCTTAAGCGCTTTAAATATTATACATTATACTGTATAGTGATGATTCTTCTTACCGTTGTTGTTATTGGTCTATCATTCGCTGTATTAGTAGATTTAAATGGAGTCGATCAAAATAACCCTTACCATGAATTAAATTCACTTGTAACTAGTTTATATACTATTACAGGAATTTATAATCTAATGTTACTTGGTATTTTCTTCATTGTAAATATCATCAAAAAGAAGAAAAACATTAAAAGATAAATAAAATAATCTTGAGGTATCATTTATGAATGAAAAATTAGTCTTGTATAATGGTGTAGAAATCCCTAAGATTGGATTTGGCGTATATCGAATGACTGATCCTAAAGAGTGTGAACAAGCAGTTCTTAACGCAATCCAAGCAGGATATCGTTTAATCGATACTGCTGCTGCTTATGAAAATGAAGAAGCAGTTGGAAAAGCCATCAAAAAAAGTGGTGTAAAAAGAGAAGAACTTTTTATTACCACCAAACTTTGGGTTACTGATACTTCTTATGAAAAAGCTAAAGCAGGATTTAATCGTTCTCTAGAAAGACTTGGAGTTGAATATATTGACTTATATTTAATTCATCAGCCATATAATGACCTTTATGGAGCCTGGAGAGCTCTAGAAGAGCTATATAATGAGAGAAAAATAAAAGCTATTGGGGTTGATAACTTTACTGAAGATCGTCTTGCTGATTTCATCTTCTTTAATCAAATTAAACCAATGGTTAATATGATTGAATGTAATGTTTACTTTCAAAGAGAAAATGAATTAAAATATTTAAAAGAAAAAAACATTCTAATGGAAGCATGGTCACCATTAAATGCTGGTAAAAAATCAATCTTTGAAGAACCAATATTGATAGAGATTGCTGAAAAATATCATAAAACAATTCCTCAAATCATTCTTAGATGGTTACTAGAACGTGGTATTGTTCCCGTTGTTAAATCATCTAACATTGATAGAATCAAAGAAAATATTGATATCTTTGACTTTGAATTAACAAGTGAAGAAATGAGGATGA
Source organism: uncultured Bacilli bacterium (assembly GCA_934133195.1). Taxonomy (GTDB): domain Bacteria; phylum Bacillota_I; class Bacilli_A; order ML615J-28; family CAG-313; genus UMGS75. The sequence continues at coordinate 29,899 of CAKPAZ010000013.1, forward strand.
TCTCAACACTTGATACAGGTAAATCATCGTCTTTAAGAAAAACCGGAGAAGCTGTTGAAAGTTTCTTAAAGATGGTTGATAAATTTAATGTTTAATACTATATATAATAAGGAAAGGATTTTGTAAAGACAAACAAAATCCTTTTTTTCCATAATATGTAAAGTTCTTATTAATTGATTTAAATGAATAAAAATGATAAAATATTGCAAAGGGAAAATAATTGGGGAAAAATGCAAAAAATCAATGGTGGCTTACATAGCAAAATCTATTGATGAGGTAATGTAAAATCTAATTATTACCTAATTAAATTTAATAGAAAGGACAATTATATGAAGAAATCTTTTGCATTTATTTTAATGTTAACACTTGTATTTATGTTAGTTGGCTGTTCAAGACAATACACATATAAGTTTGTTAACGATGATGGAACTGTTTTATTAGAAGGACAAGGAAAAAAAGGTAGCGAAATTAAAGCTCCTTCAGATCCAACAAAAGAAAGCACAGTCGAATTTAACTATGAATTTATTGGCTGGGATAAAGAAGTAGGAACTTTAACTAGTGACATTACTTTTACAGCTAAGTACAAAGAAGTAAAAAGACAATATACTTACAAATTCTTGAACTATGATGGAAGTTTAATTAAAGAAGTAACTGCTGACTATGGTTCAAAAATTAGTGAACCAGGAACTAGACCTACAAAACCTGATACTGACCAAAAGAGTTATGAATTTATTGGTTGGGATAAAGAAGTAGGAACTTTAACTGGTGACATTACATTTACAGCTCAATACAAAGAAGCAAACAGACAATATACTTATATATTTGTAGACTATAATGGAATGGAAATTAAAAAAGGAACTGGAGAATATGGTTCACAAATCGATGCTCCAGGAACTGTTCCTGTAAGAGCTGCTACTCCAGAATTTACTTATGAATTTATCGGTTGGGATAAAGAAATTGGAACTCTAACTAGTGACATTACTTTTACTGCTCAATACAAAGAAACAAAAAGAAAATACACAATTACATTCTTAAATCACGATGGATCCATACTAAGCACTCAAGAAGTTGAATATGGTACAATGCCAACGATACCTACTCCAACTAAACCATCTACAGCTGAATATTCTTATGAATTTAGTGGTTGGGATAAAGAGGTTGTAGCGGTAACTGACGAGGCAACATACACTCCACAATTTAGAGAAGTAAAAAGACAATATACTTACAAATTTGTAAACTTTGATAATACAGTATTAAAAGAAGAAACTGTTGAATATGGCACAATGCCAACTGTACCTAGTGATCCAACTAGACCTGCTACAGCTGAATACTCTTATACTTTTAAAGGCTGGGATAAAGAAGTAGTCGCTGTAACTGAAGATGTAACTTACACTGCTGAATACACAGAAGTAAAGAGAAAATACACTTATAAGTTTGTAAATTATGATGGAACTATTTTAGCTGAAGAAGAAGTTGAATATGGTACAATACCAACTGTACCTAGTGAACCAACAAGACCTGATGATGAAAAACGCAGTTATGCATTTATTGGTTGGGATAAAGATGTTGTTGAAGTAACTGAAAATGTAACATACACAGCAGTTTACGAATCAACAATTAAAGAATTCAAATACACAGAACTTGAAGGTAAGAAAATCTCAATTCTTGGTGATAGTATTTCAACATTCTATGCTCCAGGTTCATCAATGAATAGTTACTACTCACAAGAAGGTAGATACTATTATCCAACATACTGTGCAGACGTTAAGAGTGTTGAAAAAACTTGGTGGGGACAATTAATCAATAACACTAAGATGGTTCTTGGTATTAATAACTCATGGAGTGGCTCAACAGCTGTTGGTAGTGGTGAAAATGCAGGATGTAGTGATGCTAGAATTAATACTCTAGTTGAAAACGGAAATCCTGATATCGTTATTCTATATCTTGGAACTAATGATGTATGTTCAGGCTTTAGTGCAGCTGAGTTCATCGCCGCATATGAAACGATTCTTACAAAAATCTACAACTTATGTACTCCACAAATCTATGTATGTACTCTTGGATATTCTGAATATACAGGTATGAAGTATACCGAAGCAGGAAGATTAAGTTACAATGAAGCAATTAGAACATTCGCGGAAAGTCATAATCTTGGTGTAATTCCACTAGATGAATATGTAATGGAAGATAACTATAAACTATATTTAAATGACTATCTTCATTATAAATATAAAGGAACTACGCTTTTATCACAAATATTTGAAAAAGCACTTTGTGATTACAATTCAATTGAATTTACCGGAACTGTTGATGTTGAACACCCAGTACCAGAACCAAAAGGTTATGTAAAAATTGGTGCATACAATACAGGTGTTTGGAATGACTCAATTTATCCTAATAACGTTTTACTATATTCATATGATGCAATGGATAAAGGAAGTTCATTTATGTATTATTACATCATTAGAATTACAAAAGATGGTGATAACTACCGTGTAACTGGTAAGAAAGATATAAATGTTACAGAATCATTTGATACTTGTGATTATTTCATTATGATTAGTTCATCATATCCATCACATAAATTCTTTGATGATGTTAACGTAAATGATTTATTAAAAATTACAGGTGACATTACAAGTGGAAACTGTGAGTTCACATTAATTGAATAAACACATTAAAAGGTTTTGTTTTAAACAAAGCCTTTTTATTTTTGAAATGGTAATTTAGACACAATATTTGATATATTTTTAAAATTGTGGTATATCCCGAGTTTGCCACTTGGAAATGTAAAAAAATCACTTATGTTAAATTTTCTTTCTCATAAAAACTAGGTTTTACTTA
>CAKPAZ010000014.1 GCA_934133195.1 uncultured Bacilli bacterium
GTCTCCCCAAAAAAGTTTTTTTGTTTTTTTAAGTAATATCTATTCTCCCCAAAATCCCCAAAAAACTTTAGAGAGCCTTTTTTATTAAAATCATTATTTTAACAACATAAAATTTTACTATTTATATAGAGTATTATATTCATCATATTATAAAAAATATCTATATTTTAGATTTAATGCATGAGATGATTATTCCAAAAGCTATATAATTTTTATTTAATTACATCAGAATTCCAAGCTTTTAAATAAATGCATAAATCCATTTCAAGGTCTTTAAAATCTAAAAATGTGTTAGTATTTCTCGGTGGTTTAGGTAAATTTTTTATGTCATTTCCTATAAAATGAAAATATTTACTTTTATAATCATTAATTTTGTAATAATGTAAATCGCCATACATACATTCTCGAATATTTTCAATTATTAATTTTATCCTCATTTTAAAATCATCATTAATTTTATCATTTTGTAAATCACCAAGTAAAGGATTTAGAACTCTTTCATTTACAGCCTCAGCCATTGTTTTTCTTAATTCTTCATCAGGTTCATTAGAAAAATCATCTTCTTTTGCTTCTTCTACTAGTGGAAGATAACTAACATTTTCTAAATCTTTTAACGTTGGAATTTCATCAAATATTTTATTATATATGTAAACAATATTATAATAAAACATTGAATCTCCATAATAATTATCATCTAATTTCTTGATAACTATATATTTTGATTGAATTCCTAATTTTTTAGATTCTTTTTTATGAAACTCATAAGCATAATAATCGCCAATATTCCAAACATTTCTTTTAAATACAGGTTCTACTTTTATTTTTTTATGGCCTTGATTAACATTTTCAATTTTTATTTTAAGCTTATTTAAAGTGTTTTGCCACGAACGTCTTTCTCTAGTTGTTTCAAGTTCATCTAGATATTCATGATCTTGTATATCGGTTATATACATTAATGTCTTTTCTTTAATTTCGTCAGTGAGTATTCCATAATCCCACATTCGGTCGGCTAAAGCAAACCAAAACAACGGTTCTTCATCAGTTGAGAGTACTTCTTCAAAACATTTAAGCATTTCTTGATAAATATTTTGTGGTGAAACACCATTCTTTAATAAATCGTCTAGCTTATCTCTTACATCTAAAGTCATGTCATTTCCATATAAACTTGTACTCCAAAATCCCATTATTAACCTCCGTTTTAAACATCTGATAAATATTATTTAATTATATTACAATTTGATAACAAACTAGTTATTTTCTTTTTTACGTTTTTTGAAGTATTTTATCATTTCAATAACCAATAGCAAAATTATACCTATTATTGCAAGAATTATAGATCTTTTAAGAATCACATAAAAATCTAATGTACCATCATGACATAGAAATTCATATATAGAAAATGATATAATTATACCAATCAAAATCATAACGTTTTTAAATAATTTCATCATTTTTAATAACCTCCTAATAAACTATCCATTCTTCGTATTGTGGTTCCCCAAAAATTGAATTATACGTTGAAATGAGAGATGATCCTACACTTAAAATTGCACCAACTTTTTGATACCATCTTGTTTCTTTACCTAAATAATTTTTAAATAATGAAATTGTGACTTTTTCTAAAAATTCCTTAGGTAATTTCTTTAAATCAGAATACTTAACAAAAATATAACGTTCTTTTCCATTTTTTCTCCTTTATTTACATTTATATAAATTTACCATGGAATCAACTGTGATATATTAACGCCATTTAAACTTAATTTTTATAACCTTTTCTTAATTTCATCTGCCATCAACATTAAGTTATACCAAATTTTATTCTCTTTGATTTCATCCAATGTCCATAGCGAACCACCATCAATATTAAGAACTTCTTCCCTTAATAATATTGATTTATCAAACACATATTGATCAATAAATTTATTTTTTAGCAAATCAATCAAGGTATTTTCATGTAAATAACAAGTTACATATGTAATAAATTCTTCAAAAACTAAATATTCAATTTCATCATCACTTTTTTTCAAAATAAAAGTTCCAAACACATTGAATGTTTCCTTAAAAAGATCAAAACGTTCCAAAATAGTTAAATTCATATTATATTCCTATCATTCTAATTATTTTTGTTTTGTTTCTATTCCAACAATATAATCACTACCAACAACTTTAATTATACCATTTTTACCACATGATATATTTTATTAGTACCATTCGAAGGCATGAACTGATAAACATTTTTTATTTATTCGACTTTAATGATAAAACTATACAGATTTTAATATTAAAACTCGCTGTTATGTTCCCTCATACTTGGACTTTTGGTAGTCTTAAAACTAGGTTGAACTTACCAATGGTATATGTTGTATTTATAGTATTTTAAACTTATTTATATGAATTTTTGCTTAATTTTCTATTTTTTAGTTCAAAATAACACTAAATCACCTAATTTATTCTATCTTCTTTCAAGACAAACTATACACTCAACGTTGGTTGAGACTACCAAAGGTATATTTTTAATCTTTTTTGGTAGGTCGAAACTACCAAAGGTATATTTATTAATAGATGTTATACTAGAACTACATACTAATTTATTGGGTGATAAGTTCTTCTTTAGCTATCTATATTAGAGTTATAATGTGTTCCATTTCGTTTTCTCCGAGTTCTTTTAAAGCAAAAGTAAAATCTAAAACATCCACACTACATTCAAATAATTCACTTAAATACTCTTTTATTAAACTAATTTGTTCTAACCTCTCAATATTAATTAATGAATCATCTAATATAACTAGAAAGTCTATATCACTATCTTCATTGTTTGTTCCTTTAGCAAATGAACCAAATAAATATAACTTCTTTATATTAAAAGTATCAATTAAATATTCTTTATATAATTTGATTTTTTTAATTACTTCTGCTCTTGAATATTTACAAGAAATACATTCTTTTAAGTTATATTCTATTTCTAAAAATATTTTTACTAACAACGATATATCATTATTTTGAATAGCTTGATTATATTTATGATGTGAAAATTCAAAAGGAATAATTAATGATTTATTTTTTTCAACATTATTAATTCAGAAACAATAAACGCATATTCAATTGCACTTATTTTAATATTATTAGTTATATATAAATGAATTATGGCAGTTAAATAATAAGTTGAATTATCAATATTCCCATAATAAAGTTGAATTATTTTACTCGATATTTCTTTGTCAAGTAACATATTGGTCAAAAGAAAATATAAATGATTTAATATTTCTTCATTAAATACTTGATTAATATTATTAAACAAGTATTTTAAAGAATTAACAAATCTTTTAGTCATTGTTTCTTCATCAGTCAAACAGCTAATTTCATCATTTACAATTTGATCTATTCTTTCTTTAGGAATTTTATATTTACGTAAAACAAAAATATAAAATACTAATTTGTTAATTTTTTTATCATGATAAGAATTAATCCATCAAATGTTTTGATTAATATATAAAGTTTAATTACTTTATATATTTTTGTATACATTCACAAAAATAAATTCCCAAAATATAAACTAATAAATATTTCAAAAGCATATTAATTCCAGAACTAGGAATAATTGAAATTACCATTAAAAGAAATACATATATTATGCATCCTATAATCAACAGCCCAAAGATTTTTAAATATTTTATTTTATCAAATCCATAAATTAATGGAATTGGAATTGCAAATAAAATAATAGATAAAAGATTTAAAAAAGGAATATATTTAGCAATATTTAATATCTTTTTCATTTAATCACCTACCAATCTATACTTAATCCAAGTCCCCATAAAAATGCACCTTTTGCAGAAATACCACCTGTGCCCAAATTTAAATCGGCCCCTATTGCTCCAACCATCATAAATGCAATAACTAACATAAAACATATCATCAATACTTTTTGAACGTTATTCACATCATCTTCTAGTTTAAGTATTTGTTCATTATTTAATGGTTTAAAAAAAGTGTGAAAAGTTCTTGCAACAAGCGGATCGTTTTCAATAACATACTTAACTCCATTAGAATAGGCAACGACTTCAATTTGCTTTCTTTCTTCTTCTTTTCTTATAAAATTAATAATAAAATTCATAAAATTAACCTCCTATTATGAAAAAAAGATTTCGAAGAATGATAAAACTATACAGATTTTAATATTAAAACTCGCTGTTATGTTCCCTCACACTTGGACTTTTGGTAGTCTTAAACCTAGGTTGAACTTACCAAAGGTATATGTTGTATTTATAGTATTTTAAACTTATTTATATGAATTTTTGCTTAATTTTCTATTTTTTAGTTCAAAATAGTCATAAATCGCCTATTTTTACCTATCTTCTTTCAAGACAAACTACACACTCAACGTTGGTTGAGACTACCAAAGGTATATTTATTAATAGATGTTATACTAGAATTACATACTAATTTATTGGGTGATAAAAGTATCATAAAATTTTATTATATAATATATCAATTTAATTATTTCTTTACTTTTATTCATAAAAAATATTACTTATACATCAATAAAAATATTTTCACAAATAATATCAAACATTATATCACCATATTGATTTTTAATAATAATATGTATTAAATCACTTTCTCTCATTAATTCAAAAGAGTCAATTTCAATATGAGCAGTAATAATATTATCTTTTTTACATGATGTTAAGGCGTTTTTTATATTAATATTTAATGTATGGAAATTTTCAAATCCTATAATTACATTTTTCGAATCAGAAATCTGCTCATTTTCCCAAAAATAATAAACTTTCATTTTAATATTAAAGTTGTCATATAAGCAAACTTCATCAATAATAGACTCATAAAAATCATATTTTTCTAATATTTCATTTAAGTCATTTATTCTCATAAAATCCTCCATAATAATTAAATTAATAATCTAAAAATAGAAATGAGTTAAGTATCTAAATGCCTGTTTAGAAACATCACTTAAAACAGAACCATTAGCACTCAAATAATTACCACCGCTATTCATAACTCTGAAATATGCATTACCATTAGCAGGAGCCACCTGAATTCTTAACGTTAAGTTACCTCGCTTCATAATGGTTGTTGGATCACTCGATGCACTTTTAAATGTAACTTCTTTTTAAAAGCCCAAATCTCATCTAATTTATTCTATCTTCTTTCAAGACAAACTACACACTCAACATTTGATGTTTGTGGAAACATATCAAGAGGTTGAACTTGAAGAATGTGGTAGACTTTTTGAAGGTGATTACAATTTTTTGCTAGAGTCGCTGGATTGCATGAAACGTATATTATCTTAGATACAGGGAATTGTTGTAAGTAATTTAAAAGGCGAAGGTCTAGACCAGTTCTTGGAGGGTCTACAACTAAAACATCTGGGATAAATCCTTCACGACGCCATTTAGTAAGATAACTTAATATATCTCCAGTGTAGAATCTAGCGTTATCTACATTATTTTTTTTCGCATTTTCGATGGCATTTTTGATACCTTCTTTGTTGATATCAATACCTCTTACTTCTTTTACATATTCTGATACCCAAAGTCCAATTGTTCCTACTCCACAAAAAGCATCAACAACATTGTTTGTAGGTTTTAGTTTTGCTAGTTCAATTACCTTTGTATATAATTTTTCAGTTTGTTCTTTGTTTAATTGGAAAAATGCTGTTGGGAGTAAATCAAATGTATATTTTCCAAGTCTTTCTGTAATGGTATCCTGACCAGTAACTTTAAATGTTTCTGCACCAAAGTTTTCGATTGCATCTGGATCACTATTGATACTTACATAGACACTAACAATATTTTCTATTTTTGTTAAATCTTTAGCAATATTGATAGTTCTTTGATCATAACTAAATAAAATTAATGTTACTTGAATTTCATTTGTTTCACTTGAAGAGCGTACTACTATATGACGTAATACTCCATCTTTAGTTTTAGGATTATATGCTATTACTTGATATTTTGTTAGATATTCACAGATTTCTTTTACGGCTTTTCTGATGTCTTCTTTTTCAACTAAACAGTTTTCAATATATACTAGTTTATTAGTATCAAAAGCATAAAGACCAGTTACTAGTTTTTCTCCATCATAACGTACAGGAAGTTTAGCTTTATTACGATAGTGGTATGGATAATCCATAGTAATTGTGTCTTTAAAGACTTTTTCATTTAAAGAGCCATTAAAATATCTATCAAAGGCTTCCATTACTAGTTCTTTCTTTAATTGTCCATGATACTTGTAATCTAGGTGTAATAATTGACATCCTCCACAAAGTTCAAAGTACTTGCATAAAGGAGTTATTCTACCAACTGATGGGGCTTTAACTTTTACTATCTTTCCTCTTGCATACTTTTCGTTAGTTTCAGTAATTCTTGTTACGACTTCTTCACCTGGGATTGCGAAGGGAACAAATACCGCAAGTCTTTTGTAATAGCCGATTCCTTCACCATTTATTCCTAATCTTTTGATTGTAAGTAATACTTCTTGATTTTTATTTAATACATTAGTTGGCATACTATACACCTCTTTCTTTTCTTAGATTATACCACAAATCTTGCTTTTTTTAAAGTGATGTGGTATAATAAAAAAGGTAATGTAGAAAAATATATAACAAGGGGGATTTATATGGCAAATATGAATGACAACAATTCTACAATGACAGTAAATGATGAACAAAAAGCTTCAAAAAGAAGAAAGATAGTTCTATGGTCTAGCTTAGGTGCTTTTGTTTTAATCATTCTTTTATTAATATTCTTTTTTAAACAACCAGTTACTGTAACTTTTGTAACTAATCGTGGTTCAAAAATTGATACTGTTGCGGCAGATAGCGATGGGTACATTAGTGTTCCAAATGATCCAAAACGTGAATACTGGGATTTTGAAGGTTGGTATCGTGATGAAAAACTAACATCAAAAATTGAAGATTTAAGTAAAGAAAAATTTACAACACAAACTAAGATTTATGCAAAATGGCGTCTTCATCGTTATACTATTACATATGAACTTGATGGTGGAAAAAATAATCCAAATAATCCTAGCGTTTATGTAGTAAAGCATGATAAAGCCGAAGATGAAACTTGGGAACAAGATTTTAACAATAGTGCTTCAAAGATTCCACTTCCTGATGAAGATATTATGAATCGTAAAGTTGAATTATATGAACCAAGTAAAGAAGGTTATACTTTTGATGGTTGGTACACTACTCCAGACTTTGCAGGTAGTAGTATTAGTAGAATTAATAATAGCACACCTGCAGATATTATCTTATACGCAAAATGGAAATAATAAAACAAAAAACCTTTCGAAAGAAAGGTTTTTGTTTTTTGTTATAAATCAAGTACAGTTTTAAATGTGTATCCCTCGTCACTGATTTTTTCAATAAGTGTACCTAATATTTCACTATTAGTTTTAGATACGGAATGAAGTAAGATGATTGCACCTGGATGTAAATTATTTAAGACACTGTCGATTGCAAGTTCTTTGGCTTTTTGATTTCTTACATCCCAATCTTTATAAGCAATTGACCAAAATATCGTTTTATAACCTAGATTCTTAACATTTAGCAAAGATTCTTTCGTAAACTCACCTTCTGGTGGACGAAAGTATTTAGGCATTGTTTTGCCTGTTAATTCAAAATAAGCATTTTCCAATTTTTCTAAATCATCTTTAAGTTCATTTTTTGATAGAGTTTGAATTTTTTTGTGGCTGTATGAATGGTTACAAACTATGTGACCATCATTAGTCATTCTAACTACTAACTCAGGAAATCTTTTAACAAAATCACCTGTAACAAAGAAACTGGCGGTTACATTTTTATTTCTTAAGGTATCAAGAATTGGTGTTAAATTACCATTATCATATCCTGCATCAAATGTTAGGATGACTTCTTTCTTATTCACATTTCCTACATAAAAGGAATTTGTACCCTCAAGAATTTGTTGATACTTTCCGATAGATGGAGTTTCGTGATTAGTATTTCTACTAAATCCCCATCCAGCCGCATTACTTGTTATAACAAAATTTAAAAAAAAGATTGTGAACAAACAAAGGAATAATAAGATTTTCTTTTTTAACATTTTTTTACCTCGCTTTGTTCAGTATTAGTATGACCAAATTATTTATTTTTTTACCTGATAATTTTTGGAAAAATAAAAATTAAAAGCAATACCATAAATATAAACTAAAACAATTATATAAAGCCAAAGCATTGTAAGCATTAGATTAGCTAATGATCCATATAACTTACTATAAGAATCATTCATAAATAAGGTTCTAAATAAATCATAAAAGAATGTCGCAAGGTACCAGATTATTGATACAACCATACTTATAACAAAGGTTCTTCTTAGTTTTACTTTAACTGGAATGATATATTTATATACAATACTACTGATAAAAGACACGGATAAAAAGATATATAAAAGATTAATTAAAGAGTAAAGTTTAAAATGTAAAATATTTTTAAAAATATGAGAAATTACAAACGATAAACATATTTGAACTATTATTAGGATAATAAATAGAATCATCAAAAGAATAGAAAGAATTCTTCTTCTAATCGTACTACGTTTATTTTTATCACCATATATTATATTTGTTGAGATGGCTAGTGAATTAACTACTTTTGATGAAACAAAAATAATAGAAATTACAAACATGATAATTGATAATACATTAGATCTTACTAAGTATTCATCACTAGTAAATCCTTCAACATGAAGATAGCCTAAAATATTATTAATTAAGTTTATTAAAGGAACTAACATGAATAATAAATAAAACGTAATTGAAGCTGCAAGATTAGATAAATATAATTTGTTAGTATAGTCATAAAAGTCTTTAATTTTTTTCATTTTGTCACTTCCTTTTGTTATTATGTTTAGTATTTATATCATATGATGTTTATTTAAAAAAATACTAATAAAAAGATAACTTCTCATTTAAATAATGAGAAGTTAACAATTATTTATTTTAAGAAATTTTCGATATCTTCTACTTCTTTGATAATATCTTTAGAAAGAAGGATAGCTTTTCCTTTTGTTATCATAATATTATCTTCAATACGAATACCAATACTTTCTTCTGGAATATATAATCCTGGTTCAATTGTGATTACCATTCCTTCTTTTAGTCCTTCACTAGCATGTGATGGGTCATGTACATCAAGTCCAAGAGAGTGACCAATTGAGTGGAAGTAGTATTTACGAAGTTCACTAATATCTTTTATTAGACCAAGTTTGATTAAACCTTTTGCGAGTAGATTATTTGCATAATCATTTAGTTCTTTCCAACTCATACCTGCTGTTGCATATTCAATACATTTTTTATTTGTATCAAGTACAACTTCATATACTTCTTTTTGACGTTCTGTAAATTTACCATTTACAGGGAAAGTTCTTGTAATATCACTTGAATAATGTTTAGTATAACAACCAACATCCATTAGTAATAAACTATTAGGAAGGATATCACTATTGTTGTCATCATAGTGTAATACTGTCGCATTATGACCTGATGCAATGATATCATTAAATGATAAAGTTTTGCCTTCTTTAATTATCGTAAAGTCATGATATGCATTAGCTATTGATTCATTAGATAATTCATTATGATGGCTCATAACATTAAGAATAGCTCTTTTAGTTGTTGCGATACTTTCTTTAATTAAAGCAACTTCTTGTTCATTTTTACACATTCTTAAAGAAATAATCATATTGTAACAATTTTCAATTTTTACACTAGGGAAACGATCACGAACGGTTTTCGCATAAACTCTTCCAAAAGTATTGTATAGAGGAATATCACGATATTCAAGATCTAGATATACTGTATGAGCTTCCATTAATCCATAACGATTAGATTGATAAAGAGAATCAGTATATTTTTCAAACATATTAATGTCTAAAATATCTTGCATTGCAATTCCTGATAATTCACTTGCTTCTTCATGGGTTAAGGTTGCACCTAACCATTTTGCGACTTCAGGGTCTACACTTTCAATAAATAGTTTTTCAAAATGATGATTGTTAACATTACCAACTAGTAAAATTACATTGGCTTGGTCAATGTTTGTTAAATAATAGAAATTATTATTAACAAAAAAATCATAAACTGAATCTGCAGATTTAAATTTATTATAACCTGAATGAATAACTGCGAATGAGTTATTTTCAAGCATCTTTGAGAGTCTAATTCTATTTTTAATAAGTTCTTCTTTCATTATTTCTTACTTCCTTTCTTACTAATCGACTCTATTGTTGTTGGGTCATAATAATTTTCAAGAACCATTGCGAATTGATTCATAACTGTATATGTTTGTTTTAGTGTTAGTGAATCAAGAACTAAGCCTAGAATAGTTTCATGGAAATTGTCATGAACTTTTAATACTTTTTTACCTTTTTGAGTAATACTTACTAAAATGATACGATGATCCATTTCATGTCTTGTACGAAGTAAATATCCTTTTTGAACAAGACGATTAATACTTATTGTCAATGAACCAACTGTAACTTTTAATTTTTTAGCGATTAATGACATTGGTTTATTATTATTTTGATCTACTGCTTCAATAACATGAAGTTCACCAACTGTTAAATCAGAAATTAATTTTGGATCCATTGTTCTTTCTTCAATAACATTTGTCATGTTCGCAACAAAATTAAATGCTTCTTGTAATTTTTTATAAACAACCTTTTCTTCTTTTGTAAAGTTTTTAGGCTTTTTTGGTGTAGGACGAACAATAGGTTTTGGTTCCTCTGGTTTCTTTTCCTCTTTCTTAGGCTCAACCTTAGGTTGACGTTTAGGAGGTTCAATTGTTAGTTCACGAGAACTTTTCTTTGGAAGAGGATTTTCTGATGGTTTACGTCCACGTTTTTTTGGAGTTTCTACTTTAACAAAAGGCATAACCTTTTCAGGTTGTTCTTCATCTGTAAGTACTTCTTCAAAATCACTTGTTTCTTCTTCGTTTGTTGGAGTAACTACTTCAGTTACTTCTTCTTTTATTTCAGGGGTGATAGTTTCTACTGTTTCTTGAACATTACTTACAACCTCAGGAGTTACTTCAGGTGCTATTTCAACAACAGGAGTTACTGGAGCTACTACTTTAGGTTCCTTTTTAGTGGTAGCATTTTTAGGTGTAGTTGTAGCTTTTTTTGTTGTTGTTTTCTTAGTAGTTGTAGTTGCTTTTTTAGTTGTTGCCTTAGTTGTTTTCTTAGGTTCTTCTTTTTTAGTAGTCTTTTTAGGAGTAACTACTTTTAGAGTACCAGTCTTAGGGTCAATCTTAGTTTTTACCGGAGTGGTCTTTTTTACTGTAGTTTTTTTAGGTTCTTTTTTTACTTTTTCTTGTTTTTCCATATTCTTCACCTCATCAATTAAATTATAAAACAAAATCAAAAAATAGTCAACTCTTTTAATTTAAAAGTTTTAAAAAATTAAATATTATTTAGTTACTATCTATATATTATTTAGTATTAACTTATATTATTAAAATATTAACAATATAATTAAAAATCCTACTCTACTATGTAGAATAGGATTTTGTTTTTATTATTTATGAGCTTCAATATAGTTAACTAGATCGCCAACAGTTTTCATTTGTAAAGCGGCTTCATCATCTATTTCAAGGCCAAATTTTTCTTCTAATGCGAACATAATTTCAACTGCATCTAAAGAGTCAGCACCAAGATCTTCAACTAATCTAGTTTCCATTTTTATGTCTTCAGCTTTTTTGTTTAATTCTTTTGCGATAATCGCAGCAACAGTTTCTAATACCATAAAAAATCCTCCTAAATATATTATACTATATTTATATTAATTTTCTTGTTTTTTTGCTTGCTTTTTAGGTTTTTCGACAGTTTTTTCATTTGGATCAATCATTGTTAATTGTAAACGGCTTTTCTTTAGATCAACATCTAATACCCAAACTTTAACAATTTGACCAACACTTACTGCATCAAGTGGATGTTTAATATAACCTTTTGACATCTTAGAGATGTGAACTAAACCATCATCTTTTACACCACAGTCAACGAAAGCACCAAAGTCAACAACATTACGAACTGTACCTTGAAGTTCCATACCTGGTTTTAAGTCTTCAAGATGTAGAACATCACTTCTTAAAACAGGAGCTTCAATTTCATCACGTGGGTCACGTAATGGAGATACGAAGGCATCAAGAATGTCATTTAATGTATATTCACCAACATTAAGTTCAGCGATTAAAGCTTTCTTGTCTTCATCAGTTAAGGCTTTAACTTTTTCAACTAATTCTGCTTTTCCAAGATCACTTGTTGTGAAACCTAGTTTTTCAAGAATTGCTTTAGCAACTTCATAACTTTCAGGGTGGATAGCAGTCATATCAAGTGGTTCAGTACCATCAACGATTCTTAAGAAACCAATTGCTTGTTCTAAGGCTTTTGGACCAACACCTTTAACTTTAATATCTTCTCTTGTTACGAAACGACCATTTGCATCACGATGAGCAACAATCTTTTTAGCTGCACCAGCATTAAGACCAGCTACATATTGAAGTAGTGATACTGATGCTGTATTGATATTAACACCAACTTGGTTAACAGCAGTTTCAACAACGAAATCTAGTGATTCAGTTAATTTACTTTGAGTTACGTCATGTTGATATTGTCCAACACCGATGGCTTTAGGTTCAATCTTAACTAATTCTGAAAGTGGATCTTGTAGACGACGAGCAATTGATACAGCTGAACGTTCTTCTACTGAGTAATCAGGGAATTCTTCACGAGCAAGGTCAGATGCAGAATATACTGATGCACCAGCTTCATTAACGATGATGTATTTAACAGGACGAGAAACACGTTTTAATTGTTCAGCAACAAAGGCTTCAGTTTCACGGCTTGCAGTACCATTACCGATAGCTACAACTTCAACATTATGTCTTTCAACTAAATCTAAGAAAATGTTAATTGCATTTTCATATCTTCCTGGAGGAACAACTTCACCTTTTTGTTTTTGGTGAGGATACATAACGCTCTTTTCAAGAACTTTTCCTGTAGCATCAACTACACAAAGTTTACATCCAGTACGATAAGCTGGGTCAACACCAAGAACAGTTTTTCCTTTCATTGGAGCTTGTAATAAGTAGTTTCTTAGGTTTTCACCAAAAATATGGATAGCTTGATCTTCAGCTTTGTCTTTTAAGTCAGCTCTAATTTCACGAACGATTGCAGGTTTAATTAGACGATCGTATGCATCTTCACATGCTTCTTGAACATATGGAGCAGTGATAGATTTCATGTTTTCATCACCAATTTTATCTTTTTCAATATACATGATAACGAAATCACGATTTTCAACGATACTTACTTTAATTACTTTTTCAGCTTCTGCTCTATTTAAAGCAAGAATTCTATGAAGTTTAATTGTCTTAATTGGTTCTTCATAATTATAGTACATTTCATAAACATGTTTTTCATCAAGTGATTCATCTTTTACTTCAGATTTCATTTTACCAAAGTTGATAAAATTATTTCTAATCCATGTACGATAACGTGGTTCATCAGATACCATTTCAGCAATAATATCTTTAGCACCTTGTAAAGCTTCTTGAACATTTTTAACAATTAAGCCTTCTTTTTTCATGGCTTCAATTTCTTCTTCAGTTTTGCCATCAAGGTTAGTTACATACTTACTAGCTTCTTCTTCAACATTTCCTTCAGTAGGGAAACTTAGTAAATATTCAGCAAGTGGATCTAAGCCTTTTTTCTTAGCATCTGTTGCACGAGTCTTTTTCTTTTCCTTAAATGGACGATATATATCTTCAATTTCTGAAAGTTTTGTAGCAACGATAATTGCTTGTTTAATTTCTTCAGTTAGTTTTCCTTTTTCTTCAATTAAGCGCATTACATCTTCCTTACGCGCTGCAAGTTTTTGCCCATATTCCCATTCTTGATAAATTGCTCTAATTTGTTCTTCATCAAGATTGCCAGTTACTTCTTTACGATAACGAGCGATAAAAGGTACAGTTGCACCTTGTTCAATTAGTCCTAAAACGGCATTAATTTGGACAATTTTAACATTTTGTTCTTTTGAAATTTTCGCAAGTAATGCCTCATTAATGTAATTATTTTCTTCCATCATTTCCTCCAGTATATCAATAAATTGTGTGTGTCCTGTTTTCACAGGCTTTAATATTATACCATATTTGACCTTTTTTAGCAAATAATTTGGCCGATTAATTCTATTATTTTAGTAGGTTTATAATTACTTCAAAAATGTGTTCAACCTGATTTTTCCTAACCTCATTTCTTAGCCCTGAGGTAATAAAATGTTCTGTATAAAGTGTTTCTTTTTCACCTATATGAAGAAGAATAGCAAAGTCACAGCTACCATCTTGTTCTTCTTTTATTTCACCACCTGCACGACCAGTAATTGATACGGCGATGTTTGCTTTAGATAAATTGTATACACCTTTGACCATCTCAATGGCTACTTCTTTGGAGTATACAGTGTGTTTATCTAAGGTTTCTTTTTTTACACCAAGGATTCTCATTTTTGCATCTTCACTATATGTTACATAACTTTCATTAAAAACATTAGATGCACCACTTACATTAACAAGCGTGCTTGCGAGAAGGCCTCCTGTACAAGATTCACCAAAACTGATTGTAAGGTTTAATTTTCTTAGTAAATTTACTAGTTCTTTTTCCATACTTTATTCCATCCTTATTTAATAAATTATACCACATTACTTTAAAAATCTTCATTTTTTTGCTATACTATAAAGGAGGTAATATTTATGAACACAATAAAAGGTGAAATTGTAAATGAAATAGAAATTAATAAAAGTAGATTTATAACCTACCTTAAACATACTGACAATGTTGAAGATGCAAAAGACTATGTAAGTTATGTCAAAGCTCTTCATCCTAGTGCTACCCATCATGTAGTTGCTATGACTATCGGTAAAACTGGTGAGTATGGTCAAGCTAATGATGATGGAGAACCAAGTGGAACGGCTGGTCTTCCTGCTCTTGATGTTTTTAGAAAAAATGACATTACAAATTTTACATGTGTGATTGTACGTTATTTTGGTGGTGTTAAGCTTGGTGCTGGTGGTTTAGTTAGAGCTTACTCTAAGAGTGCAAGCACAGCCCTTAAATTATTAGAAATTACCCCAATTGTAGATTATTTAGGACTATATCTTTCATTTGATTATAGTTTTATGAATATTATCGAAAATAGGCTTTCAAAATATGAGATTATTAAAAAACAATTTTCTACAGATGTTACTTTTATTGTAAGAGTCCCTAAAGATGAAGTAACTGGTGTTTGTAATCAACTAATTAGTATGACTAATAATCTTATTAAAATAAGAATCTTAAAAAATGATGATGAAGAGGAAATAGAATAAAGGATTACTTTTTGAAGTAATCCTTTTATTTTTTAATTATCGGCACGATTGTATCCGTTTTTCATATGAGTTGATGCATCAAGAACAATTTTGTTTAGAGCATCTTGAGTTTTTTCTTCGGCCATTTTTGCGACCGCATCGTTTGCTTCATCAATTAATGTGAAGTTATTGGTT
Organism: uncultured Bacilli bacterium; assembly: GCA_934133195.1. Lineage (GTDB taxonomy): Bacteria > Bacillota_I > Bacilli_A > ML615J-28 > CAG-313 > UMGS75. The sequence goes on from CAKPAZ010000014.1 coordinate 15,575, forward strand.
TCTATCATCTTTCTGTCATATTCATTTAAAAGTCGATGTGATTCATTTGCGACTTGAGCTTGATAACGTTCAACAATAATTATGCCACTACCATAATGAGCATCAGCTAAGGCTCCAATTAGACGAGATGTCCAGTAGAAGTTAGAAGTTGATACATCTAAAGTAACATCACTAATGTACTTAGGCATTTTATTAGTGTTTGTATACATTGGGATTATAGCATTAAATGCATTAGATCCAAAGCATATCCATTCTACTGCCGCAATTTCTTTTGGCATGTATCCTCTTATTTGAAGTACTGCCATTACTCCTGTACGGCTAATACCAATTGGACGATAAATTCCTTGCTTATCTCCTATTTTATTATATGGATTATATGGAGTTCCTTGATAATATGAAGATAAAATATATTTAACATCTTCTACAGTGATTTTTCTTTCAGGAACAAAGGCCCATGGAATATTATCACTTTGAGGATTGAAGTCAGCATTTTCACCATCCCATTTATAAGTAGTTGGGTTGAAATAGCGACCCATATACCATGCACGAGGAGTGTTATAAATATGATCAGCATCACTATGACTACCAAATGCAAGGCGAGGGTTAAACTTACCCTCATTGTTAAGATTTAAGTGATAATCTTCAACTAATTGTTTTAAGCCCTTAGAACACATATTTTCTTTTTGTTCTCCATAAGCATCATCAAAGTCAAAGCGATCAAGTCCAAATTGATTTGGCATAACTACATATTCATTATCTTTTACTTTACGAGCAATCCAGTTATGTCCACCGATAGTTTCAAGCCACCAGATTTCTTTAGAGTCAGAAAAAGCAATACCATTTGGTTCATAAGTTCCATATTTTTCAAGTAAACTTCCAAGTCTAATTACCCCTTCTTTTGCAGTTGTAATATAAGGAAGAGTAATTAAAACTAAGTCTTCTTCACCAATACCACCAGGGATATCTTTTTCTTCTTCTGATTTAGCTTTAACATACTTTACATATGGATCCGCACCAAGAACTAATGGATTAGATGTAACTGTTTCTGTAGCTGTCATTGCGACATTAGCTTCATTAATACCATTAGCTGGCCAAACCCCATGTTTAGTGTCAACACTTGGGCATGAAGTATAACGAAGGGGATTGTCAGGAAGTTCAATTTCTAAGTGACTTATTACTGTTTTATACTTTCTTGGTTGATCTTTTGGTTCAACTACGATTAATTTTTTTACATCAAAAAATCCATCGTCATTTCGTGCGATCATGGTTGAACCATCATAACTCGCATCTTTACCTACTAAAATTGTTGTACAAGCCATATTTTACCTCTTTTCTAAAATGGAAAAAATCCATTTGTTTTTTCTTTGTGTTTGTCGAAATCTTGGTAAACTTCAAGATTATGTTTATCATTCATTGGAATGATTAAAGCACTGATATATACTAAAATCATTACTGGTGAGGAAATTAAAATCCAATTTTGATCATTAACAAATGATATTCCCATCATGCAAAGACCAAACCAGAATAATATTTCACCAAAATATTTAGGGTAACGACTTTTCTTGTATAAGCCGTAATTACAAATTTTACCTCTATTATCTTGTTTTTTGTTAAATATTGATTTTTGAATTGTTGCTATTTCTTCAAAGACGATACCTACTAAAAGCACTACAAGGCCAAGCCATGTTGAAAGGGTTGGTGCTGCTCCTCTTTTGAATTCTTCAATATACTTAAAAGCAGGAAGCATTCCTAAATATAGTAGAGCAGTTGGAAGTAAAGACATTAAAAAGAAAGCAAAGAACGGCCATACAGATGGATGTTTCTTTTGTAAAGTTGCAAACTTCCAATCATCATTTTCATTATTAGAGATTTTAATAATGCCTTCAGCTAATGATTTTAAAGCATAGAGTGCAATACATACAATAATGATTATAATATTACCATTCGAAATCATTTGTGTTTTTAACGCAAACATTAATATAGAAAATAATGATACAACTCCCCAATATAAATTATATAGATTGTATTCTTTTATTATTACTCCTAGTATAAAGATATAAAGTGTTAAGATTGCATTAATAACTAATAAAATAAATAAGGGGTTATTAATGCTATCAGGAAGAACACTCTCAAATAATTGATATAGAAAGTAACTGCCAACTAGCCCTACTAGGTAGATACATAAATTTATTATAATTCTTAGTGTTTTATTTTGTTTCATAGTTTTTTCTCCTATATTTTATTATACCACCTTTTAAATAAAAAAAATAATATTTAACATTTTTAAAGCATTTTTGCATTTCTTTGTTTTTGACAAATCGCTATTATTTTGTTAAACTATATATATGAAAAGAGGAAGTATTATGAATCCCTTATTTAATAATGAAAAGCATTACTATACAATGAATAATTATTGTTTACACCGCTTTGGTAAAAAAACCTTTAGAATATCATTAAATGGAAATTTTAGTTGTCCTAACCGTGATGGCACTATCAGTAAGCTTGGTTGTATCTTTTGTTCTGAAGCTGGCAGTGGAGATTTCGCAGGGAACGTAAATCATCCATTAAAGACTCAATTTGAAGAAATTAAAAAGATGATGATGCATAAATGGAATGACGGATATTATATTGCTTATTTTCAAGCTAATACTAACACCTATGGAAGCTTGGAAAAATTAAAAAGCGTATATGAACAAATTATTACTAAAGATGGACCAATTGATGAAAATATTAAAGTACTTAGTATCGCGACAAGACCTGATGCTCTTGACGATGAAAAAATTAAATATTTACAAGAATTAAATCAGAGAATTGAAGTATGGGTTGAACTAGGATTCCAAACATCTAATGAGGATACTGCAAAACTTATTAATAGAGGATACCCCAATGATGTTTTTCTTAATGCCATTAGAAAACTTAAAAAAGCAGGTATTCATACCATTGTTCATGTTATCAATGGACTTCCTAATGAAACAGCCACTGATATGATAAATACAATTAAATTTGTTAATAATGAACATCCAGATGGTGTTAAAATTCATATGCTTCATATTATGAAAAATACACCACTTGAAAAATATTATTTTCTTCATCCTTTTCATGTCTTAACACTTGAAGAGTATGTTGAAATCGTTGTTCAACAACTTAGATTATTAGATGAGAATATTGTTATCCATCGTTTAACTGGTGATGCTCCTAAAGATTTATTAATTGAACCAACATGGACTTTAAAGAAATTTGTGGTATTAAATGAGATTGATAAATTAATGAGAAAAGAAAATGTCTTTCAAGGTGATTTATGTACAAAATAGTAGAATTTTCACATCTTTTAATAAATAATTATTTTGATAAGTTTAAACACGAAAATATGATTTTTGTTGACGCCACATGTGGTAGAGGTAGTGATACTATTTTTATGGCTGAACTTCTTTCTAACTATGGACATGTGTATAGTTATGATATTCAACAAATAGCCCTTGATTATACTTTGAATGAATTAGAAAAGCTAAATATTAAAAATGTTACCTTAAAACTCAAAAGTCATGAATTTATCGATGAAACTAATCTTGATTTAATTATCTACAATTTAGGTTACTTACCAAATGGTGATAAATCAATTACCACAAATCATGAGAGTACGATGGCAAGTTTAAAAAAGGTTTTAAGCAGATTTTGGTTAAATCCTAATATGCTAATTATTTTGGTTTTATATCCAGGATATGAGGAAGGTAAAATTGAAAGTTCAATGATTGATGAATATGTAAAGGCATTACCAAGCAAAGATTTTTTAGTATGTAAATATCAAAACTATAATCGACCTACTTCTCCATATATTTTAACTATTTCCAAAAACAATTTAAAATAATATATCTATTTAAAAAGAAAACTGCTAGTGTTCACTAGCAGTTTTTTACTTAATTTCTGTTAACTTTTTCCCGATTAATTTTTCAGGATTGTAGTATGTTCCAGCTTTGCATATTTTGAAATAAACATGATTGCCGGTTTCTGCATCAATCTCGGTTTTTCCACTTACACCAAGTTTATCACCTTGAGCTACTTCTTTACCAACTGTTACACATACTTCACTCAAACCATAGTAGTAAGTTTTTACTCCATCTTTATGTTCAATTACTACATAATTAGAAAATAAAGGATTTTCTTTTACTTCTACTACTTTGCCACTAAAGACAGCTAATACATCAAAAGCCGTATCGTCTTTTTTCGCAAAACTTGTACCAAGACTAGTACGGTAACTATTTTGATATTTTATTAGACCAAGTTTTTGATTTTCTTTAGTGTCATCTTTTTCATAAAATTTACGAACAATTGTGTAATCCATTGTTTTATCAAATGGAAGAGTCATTAATTCTTCAGGCTTAACATCAACGTCTGGATCAACATTTGGTTTTTCTGGTTCCTTACTAGGGTCATTAGGCTTTGTTGTTGATGATCTTGCACTTACAACTAAAGCTACAACAAGTAATCCAACTAAACCAACAAAGAAGAAAAACTGAAATTTGTGTTGAGCAATTTTCTTAAACAATTTCATAATTTCACCTCATATTTAGTATTAACCAAATATTAAGTGTTATACAAAAATTTCTATATTAATTTAAAAAATATTATGAATTCTCTCAACTAAAGTAATAAACGCACTAGTAACTAAGAAACTAATGATTATAGAAGCAATAACATAAGCAATTCTTATTTCAGTTATTTTGCCTTGTTTAAACAATTTTTCAAAGTTACTTGCGAGTAATAATAGAAAGGATACAACCATCATTAGAAAGAAAATAATAACATATAAAATATTGTTATAATTATTCATTAGGTTTTGTCTCCTTTCCTTTTTTATATGCGTTGATTTTTTTTACCGTTTTAACAGTAAATATTGTAATACCAATAACAGCAAATAAGCATATACTAAAAATAAAGTAAATATTACCTTGAGAATCATTTTCTTTTTCCGCATTACGCCATAGTAAATAACCAGTTAAAACGCCAAATAGAATGATTGTTCCAAGTTGAATAAGATTGGTTAGAACAATATCCTTAATAACCGGATTCATTTTTTTCTTTTCTTTACTCATTTTCAAGTGCCATTACCTTATTTACTCTTCTTAAATGACGATCCCCTAAGAATTTAGTATTAAGAAAAGTATCTAGGATTTCCTTTAATAAATCAAATGAAACATCTTTTGCACCTATACATAGAACATTAGCATTATTATGTTCTCTTGTTAGGCGAGCATTTTCAACATTTGTTACAAGGGCAGCGCGGATACCTTTTACTTTATTACTAGACATTGACATTCCAATTCCTGTATAACATATTAGGATGCCATATTCAACTTCATTATTTTTTACAGCGTAACTTACGGGTTTAGCATAATCAGGGTAATCTACTGATTCTTTAGAGTTAGTACCATAATCAATTACTTCATATCCTTTTGATTTTAAATATTCTTTCGCTTGTTCTTTTAATTCAAATCCTGCATGATCTGATCCGATTGCTAATTTCATAGTATTACCTTCCTTTATTATATTATAATACTATTATACCCCATTATCAATCTTTTTAAAAGAATATTACTTTTTCTTTATTTTATCATAGATATAACTTCGATACTCTATTTCATTATTATCATCAAATGAAATCTTAAAGAAATCAGGATAAAGTAAAGTCCAAAAGTTTTTACCTTTTCCTTCGCCAATGGTTATAACAATTGATGGGTAAGTACCAGAAGGAATAAATTCATCATTATATGATTTAGCTGGGTAAGTTTCATTTTTGTATTCTACCTTTATGGTGTTGATATATGATTTTTTTATTTTCTTTTTTAACTCATCAAGAATTTGATAGTATTCAATATGAGGGTTTTCCTCATATATTTCTTTTATTGCTTCTTTTACTTCTATTTTATTTTGTTGATCAATGTCTGAGTTTGAGGAAGCTATTATTCTAAGCCTTAGACTATCATTTTTGGTTGTACAACCATTCAATAAAAAAAGTGTAAAAATAAGTAAAGTAAGTATATATAATTTATTTCTAAATTTTTCCATTTTATCACCATTTATAGTATATCCTATAAATTTGATTATATACATAATAAAAAAGATTGAGCAAAGTTATTACTCAATCTTGATTTTAATTATTTAATAATTATATCGCCTTGTCTTAAGATTTTGAAAGGCTGAGATGTTGCGTCAACAACGGTTGAAGATACATTAGAAGTTGTTTCAGCATCTTCTATAATATAGTCTATTTTATCACCAAAATATTTGGTTATTTCTTCATAACTATTTAAAGGAAGAGAACCGCTTAAATTAACACTTGTAGTAAGAAAAGGACCATATTTGTTTAGAATTGTTCTTGCGACTAAAGAATTAGGAATTCTAAAACCGATTGTTTTAAATTCTTCATTTACTAAATATTTAACATCATTTCGTTTGTTAAAGATTATTGTTAAGGCTCCTGGCCAGTATGTTTTCATGATTTCTGTTACTTTAATACTTGGAGTTTCCACATACTTTAAGACATCGTCAATGTTTCCTGCAAGAACTGGTAAAGCCTTATGGATATCTCTTTCTTTTAATTCATAAATTTTTTCGGCTGCTTCTTTATCGTTAAACATTGCCGCAACCCCATAAACTGTATCCGTAGGAAAACAAATTATTTTTCCAACTAGTTCTTCTTTGGGAATTTTTAAAAATTCACTTAGTTTCATGTTCATTACCTACTACTTCATAGCCCATGCTATTATACGTTATATTGTTAGATGTTTCAACGATCTTTTTTTGCTTTGATTTCTTTTTCATAATGATTAAAACTATAACTAAAGCCTCAAGTAAAATAAAGGCCATAACTCCAATAAAAATAAAATTAATCACTGGTATTTTATTTTTTAATTTTGTTGTATATGGAAAATCATTGTTTCCTTTACCAACATTATTAGTAAAAGTAATTTCATTTAAGTTGATTTCATAGTATGTTGTTTTATCTTGAGAAATTGCTATTTGATATGTTGATGTATCTTTCAATTTAATGTTATAAAAAATTTGATAGTCTTCTTCTGACATCGTAAAAGTTTTACGATCTTCTTTGATAACAAGGTTATATTTTCCACTTTCTGCTGCTTCAAAATATAAAGATAAAGTTTCTTCATCATCTACTTTACCTTTAGAGATAATTAAAGTACCAACTGATAATTCTTTTTCAAATACTTCATATTCTTTATATGCACTATTAATCGTATTTAAAAACTTTTCTTTTTGAGTTATGTATGCTTTGGTACTTAATAAACTAAATAAAGATAAAATAAAACATAATAATTTCATAATCTACTCGTTAATAATAATGGTAATACGATCTTTACCACTTAGATCTTTAATTGTTTCATATTTTGAATTTGGAAAATATTTCTTAATTAATTCATGCATTTCTTTTTTCTTATTATAACTATGTTCAAAAGCAATGAAATTAGGAGTATTTAAGATTTTTTTAGCATCTTTTAGGATTATATCATAGAAGTTCATGCCATCCTCACCACCAAATAATGCGACATGTGGTTCATTATTTATAACAATATCTTCAACATATTCATGATCAGGTATATACGGAGGATTTGAAACAAGAATATCAAATTTTAAATTTCTTTCAATTAAAGGTTGTAACATATCACCTTGATAATAGGTAACTTCAGTATCATTTTGTTTAGCATTTAATTTTGCGACTTCTAAGGCTTCATTACTGATGTCTGTTGCTGATAAAGTCATATTAGGCTCTTCTTTTGAAAGAGCAATAGCGATAGCTCCTGATCCCGTACCTACATCAACAACGTTAACTTTTTTGCCGTTAAAAACATCATCATAGGTTGAAAGTACATATCCGACTAATTCTTCAGTTTCAGGACGAGGAATCAATACAGCATCACTTACTTTCATTTTATATCCAAAGAAATAACTATATCCTAAAATATGTTGAATAGGTATTCCATGAATAATATATTCATCAACAGCCTTAATTAATTTATTATAAGTTTCTTCAGGTATTTCTTCATTTAAAGCAAGAAGAAAGTTAGCTCCGTCAAGGCCTGATAATTCTAAAACTAATATTTTGATGGCTTCTTCTTCTAAGTTGGTATTTTTGATGCGATTTTTTTGTTCTTTTAAAAATTGTTGATATGTCATAAGAACCTCTTTCTATAAAATTTTTGGGTGTATTTTTTAATGAAATAAGTATTTGGTACCAATTATATTTTACTCTTCCTATTATATCATTTTTTGATAAAACTAGCAATTGAGAACTTTTTTTATTTTCATCTTTGGTAAATAAGAAAAGATGATTCATACATATTTTACCCACTATTGGGATTTTATTATTATTTTTTAAAACATGAGTAATTCCTAAAATATCATAGTATCCGATGGAAACGACCGAAATATAACCTTCTTCTTTGGTTACAAACTTTTGGTCATATCCTACTAACTCATTTTTAGTAACCTTAAAAGAATTAATAATTTTGGAAACATAAGAAAGCGAAGGAGATAAGTTTATTTTATTATTACCATAACCATATAAAGCAAGACCTACCCTTACCATATTGCCTATTATTTTTTTGTTTAATGAGGAGGTTGCGGCTGAATGAATATTATTAAAATGATAAAGGTTTAAATATTTTTTAAATATTCGTTGTTGGCGATAATAGTATTTGTATTCACTATCATTACTACTGAAATGTGTATAAATACCATCTAAGTTTATATTTTGATTATTTGAAATGCATTTAATAATTTCTTTTGCTTCATCAATACTTCTTATTCCTATTCTGTTCATACCAGTATCAATTTGTAAATGGATGTTTAAAGGTTTATTTATATAACTTTCATTATACAAGAGATCATCTTTTGAATTAATTGATAGATATAGGTTTTTATAGTTATCTTCTATCATTTCTTTGTTTAAACTTTCAAGAATTAAGACATTAAGATTATACGTTTTAATTAATTCTTTATCTTTTAAGTATTCTTTAAAGGTATTATACACAATCCATTTTACATTTTCTTTATTAAGAATTTTAATCATTTTTTTAGATGAGATTCCGTAAGCATTATCTTTTAAAACTGCCATTACTTCCTTTTTAGTTATTTCTTTTATTAATTTTATATTTTTTCTTATTCTATTAACATCAACAAATAAAGACATTTTATCACCAATATATTATAGTATTTTAAGGTGATAATATGATAAAAAGAATAGTTCATTGAACTATTCTTTTTGGTTTTATTCATTGGTTTCTTCCATACTTAGAAGACGCTTTTGTTCATAAGTAATTAATGCTTCAATGATGCTATCAAGTTTACCTTCCATTACACGATCTAATTGTTGAATTGTGAAACCAATACGGTGATCAGTTACACGGTTTTGAGGATAGTTGTAAGTTCTAATTTTTTCACTACGATTACCTCTACCGATTTTTGCTTGTCTTTCTGCCCCTTCTTGAGCTTCTTTTTCTTCAAGCATTTTATCATATAATCTTGCTTGTAATACTTTTAGAGCACTAGCCTTATTTTCATGTTGACTCTTTCCATCTTGACATGATACAACAATACCAGTTGGAATGTGCGTTACACGAACTGCTGATTTTGTGGTGTTAACACTTTGTCCACCGGGTCCACTTGAGCAGAAGATATCAATTCTAACATCATTCATATCTAAGTTTACTTCTAGTTCATCAGCTTCTGGCATTACAAGTACTGTCGCAGTAGATGTATGAATTCTTCCTGCAGATTCAGTAACTGGAACACGTTGTACACGATGTGATCCTGATTCATATTTTAGTTGGGAATAAACAGAATCACCATTAACCATAAATGATATTTTTGCGAAACCACCTGCTTCACAAGGTTCAGAGTCGATTGTTTCAACTTTCCAACCTTTTGATTCAGCAAACTTTAGGTACATACGATATAAATCGCCTGCAAAGATATTTGCTTCATCACCACCAGCAGCTCCTCTTATTTCAACTATTACGTTTTTCTCATCATTTGGATCTTTTGGTAAAAGAAGGATTTTTAATTCTTCTTCTAATGCTGCTTTCTTTAGTTCAGCTTCAGGAAGTTCAACCTCAGCCATTTCTCTAATTTCAGCATCTTCATCTTTTTGCATTTCTTTTAAATCAGCAATGTCTTTTTCTACTTGTTGTAGTTCACGATATTTAAAAACTATCTTTTCAATTGAACGTTGTTCTTTTGAAAGTTCAGTTAGCTTTTTTATGTCACTAATGATAGTCATATCTGTAAGCATTGTTGATATTTGATCATATCTTTGACATATAACCTCTAAACGGCTTGTCATATTAATTCACTCCAGTCTTATTCAGTAAAATTTTTCTTTTTCTTTGCTTTTTTTACGAGTAACTTCTTCGTAATTCTTTGTTCATTAAAACGACAATATGAACCGTAGAAATGATAATCAATGTAGCTAAGTGGACCTTGACGGTTTTTAGCAACTGAAAGAACAATTTCTTGAATAGCTTCTTCATTCTTCTTTCTTGGGGTTTGTTGTTGATTATCTTCGCTTGATGACTCACTTTCATCTTCAACATCAGCACGTCTAAATAAGAATAATACTAAGTCGGCATCTTGTTCGATACTTCCTGATTCACGTAAGTCCGCAAGTTGTGGTATTTTATTTTCACGTCCTTCAATGCTTCTTGAAAGTTGTGATAATGCTAAAATCGGAACTTCTAGTTCACGAGCAAGTGTTTTTAAAGAACGAGAAATCATTGATACTTCTTCTTGTCTGTTACCTCTTGAATTTACAGATGTAATTAATTGTAGGTAGTCAATGATTACAAAATCAAGTTTTCCTTCATTCTTTAATTGACGACATTTAGTTCTAATATCTGAAATATTACTTGAACTATCTTCATCAAAGTAAATATGAAGTTTTGATAAGTCTTGTTTAGCAAGACCTAGTAGTAACATATCTTCACTTGATAATTTACCACTTCTGATATTTGAAAGTTCAATTTCAGCTTGATAACTATACATTCTCATAAGTAATTGTTCAATACTCATTTCTAGTGAGAATAAAGCTACATGAGCATTGTTTAACTTACTTACTTGGATGGCAAGGTTGATAGCATATGTTGATTTACCAACAGATGGTCTTGCTGCAAGAATCATTAAATCACCTTTTTGGAATCCTAATGTTGTCTTGTTAAGGTTAGGATATCCTGTATCAAGGCCTGTTAAATCACTCTTATTTTCTGTGAATTTTTGAATTTGTTGATATACAATATCACTTGCTTTATCAATTCCCATTATTAACGAAGTACGTCGTTTTTTGATTACGTTAATAATTGAATCTTCAGTTTTGTCTAAGATACCATTGAAATCTAATCTGCTTGATAAAATGTCATCAGATATTTCTTGCATATCTTTCAAAAGTTTTCTTTCAAGTGATTTTTCTTCAACAATTTGCATATATAAGCTTGTTGTTGAAGTTGATGGAACGGCATCAATTAAATCAAGTAGATAGACGCGATATGCTTCATCAACATTGACGCCTAATCGTTTTAATTCTTCAACGACAGTGATTATTTCAACCTTTTTACCTTGGTTGAATAAATTAGTCATTGCACGATAGATTGCTTGATTTCGTTCATCATAAAAATCATTTTCTGTTAATTTTCCAATATAACCACTTAATAGGCGGTTGTCAATAAAAGCACTACCTAAGACGTAGATTTCAGCATCTACATTATAGGGAACAGTTCGTCTATTCTCCATATTTTACTCCTACTTTTTTTCAACGATGAATACTTTTAATGTTGCAGTTACATCACGATGTAATTGGACTTTAACTTCATACTCTCCAAGTGATGAAAGAGATGAAGGTAAAACAATTTTTCTCTTGTCAATTTTTACATTCATAGTTGCTTCAACTGCATCAGCGATTTGTTTTGTATTTACTGAACCATAGATTTTACTATCTGTACCTACTTTTACTTCAATCTTAACAGGAGCAGATTCAAGAACTTTCTTTAATTCTTTCATCTCTTGAAGTAATAATTCAGCTTTATATTTTTCTTCTTCTTGTAATTGTTCAACGGCTTTAATGTTTTCAGGTGATGCGATAATTGCTGATCCACCACGAATTAGGAAGTTTGCATATCCTGAGTTTAAATCAAGAATGTCATTTTTCTTTCCTTTACCTTTAACATCTTTTATTAATATTACTTTCACGTTTTCCTCCTCCGTCATATAATTATCTATGACTTCTTTAAGTTTTTTAACGATTTCTGGAATACTTTGATTAGAGATTTGGGCAGCTGCATTATTTAAGTGGCCACCACCACCCATTTTTTCCATGATTATTTGTGAGTTAATTGAACCAAGGCTTCTTGCTGAAAGTCCTACTTGATTTTCACCAATAAAACCTAAAGTGATTCCAAGTTCAACACCAGAAATTGAGATTAATTCATCTGATACTTTCGCAAGAGTTGCACGATCTAATATAGGCATATTATCAGGAGCTGTAGCTATCGCAACAATACCATGATACATTTCCATATTCTTTAGGAATTCACTACGAATAACTTTTTCTGAATGTTCTTCTTTTAAGTATTTCTTAACAACATTCATATCAGCACCATATCGTTTGATTTCTGCAGCTACTTCAAATGTTATAGCTGATGCACGATAAATAAAGTTATTAGTATCAACAACAATACCAAGTAACATCCATGTTGCTTCTAGATCTGTAAATTCAAGATGTCCTTCAAAGAATTCAAGTAATTCAAAGATTAATTCAACACTTGATGAAGCAGCAGTTTGTGAATAGTAGAAGACAGGATTTTGAATAGCTCCCACACCTTTACGATGGTGGTCGATGATTCCAATCTTGTCAAATCTTTTTACAACCTTACTGTCCATTACTTGTTGATCTGTTTGACAGTCAACAACCATCAAGAAGCTATTATCATCAATATAACTTGAAACTTTTGTTGGAGAGATGATATCTTGTTGTAATCCTACATACTCTTGACGGATAGTATCAAAGATTTTAGCAACTGTAGCATCAATGTTATTTGGATCAAGAATAATATATGCTTTTTTATTCATGGCTCTTGCAAGTCTATATATTGCAAGACATGCCGCAAATCCATCAGCATCAATGTTTCTATGACCCATTACAAATACATTACTTGAACAACGAATAATATCTTGTAATTCTTGACTCTTATTTCTAATTTCAACTTTTGATTCTTTTTGGATTGGATCAGTTTTCGCACCAAAGAAAGTGATTTGATCATCAATCTTTACTACGGCTTGGTCACCACCACGGTTTAACGCAAGTTCAAGTTGTTCTTGAGCGTCAGTTGATAAATCAATAACATTGATATCATGACAAGAAATACCAATACTTAAAGTTATACGAACAACTCGTGATGCACGTAATACATCTTTAACTTCATCAAGGATGGAGAAGTTATTATTCATCATATCTAAAAGTTGCCCATGATCCATTACTATCATGTATTTTGAATCACTGAAGGCACGAACGAAAGTACCAAATTTTTCAGCCCATTTAGCAATTGTACCAATTATTTTACCTTGGTATTCAGCTCTTTCTTGAACATCAAAGTCTGATAGTGCTTCTTCTAGATTATCGATGTTAATATAACCAATCGCAAGGGTACGACGTTTATACTTAGCTTCTAGATTAACAAATTCATTAATATTTGTAAAGTATAGAATATTATGTGTTGTTAAATACTCGACTTGATAAATTACACCATAGATATCAGTTTCAAATGTAATCTTGCCAAGTTCATCAGGAGTTTGTACTGATAGTTGACTAAATAAAGGAAGTTTAATTTCATTTAGGCTTATACTATCTAGTTGACTCATGAAGATATGTTTTGCTTGATCATTTGACCACATTATTTTGTAATTGTTATCAATTACTATTATACCAATAGGTAATTCATTAAATGCAGATTCTCCAGCTTTTTTTACCTTGTATGTGATGGTATTCCACATCTTTAATCTATTTTTAAGGGTGGATACTGTCTTGGAGTTTTTTTCACCAAGTACAAGGGTAAAGATTAGACTTAAGAAAATGATTAAACAAATTGTTGGGATTAAAATATAATAATTAAATGATTTCATATCTTCCGATAAAGCATACATAAAGTATAAAGATACTCCAATGCCTAATATTAGAAGAATATAAAGTATTGTTGATTTTCTTTTCATACTATCACCTATATTTTTTCTCTTCCTTATTATACCACATGTTGAGATTTTTTCCACGTTTAATGTTATTTTTTTTATTTCTATCCATATAATTTACTATTAATCTATTTTTTTATTAAATGATAATTTCCTATTTATGTTATAAAGTTTTAATATTATTACCATAAAAAAAGACCAAGTATTTTACTCGGTCTATATTTTAATTTGACAATTACTATTCTTTTACGAATGGTAATAAGGCCATATGACGTGCTCTCTTGATTGCAACAGCAAGTTCTCTTTGATAGATTGCTTTTGTACCAGTGATACGACGAGGTAAGATTTTTCCACGATCAGAGATAAATCTCTTTAGTAGGTCAGCATCTTTCCAATCAATCTTTTCAACTTTATTATCAGTAAAGTAGCAAGTCTTTTTACGTTTTCTAAAAGTTGCCATGTATATTTATCCTCCTAAAATGGTAAGTCATCATCAGTAATATTGAATTGATTTTGGATATCATCAAATGGATTATCTGACGATGTGTTAGTTGCTGGAGCATTGTTTGGTGTTGGTTGTTGATAGTTGTTTGGACGAGGTTGATAACTATTTCCTTGAGGTTGATAGTTATTTTGTTGTGGTTGATAAGTATTAGTTTGTCTTGGTTCATATGATGAATAATCATTATATCCACCTTGAGTAGTACCTGTTCCACGTGGTTCTAAGAAGTGAACCATGTCACAAATAACTTCTGTCGCAACACGATTACTGCCATCAGCAGCTTGATATCTTCTGGTTTGAAGTTTTCCTTCAACACCAATTAGTGAACCCTTTTTAATAAAACGGGCTAAATTTTCAGCTTGTCTATTAAATGCTATGCAATTAATAAAGTCAGCTTCTCTTTCGCCATTACCATTAGTGCCAATACGATTGACAGCAATAGTAAATGCAACGAATGAAACGTTACTAGGTGAAGTTCTCAATTCAGGATCTTTAGTAATCCTTCCAACTAAAGTAACTCGATTCATAATAACCTCCTATTCAGCTACAACGATATGACGAATAACTGCTTCTTTGATATTAGCTAAACGTTCAAATTCTTTAACAGCAGCTGGTGTTGCGTTTACGTTTAATAAAACATAAAAGCCTTTCTTTTCACCTTCTACTTCGTAAGCTAAATCTCTTAAGCCCATTTCTTTTGTGTTAAGAACTTCTGATGCATTTCCTAAGAATGCTTGTTCTAATTCAGCCATTAGAGCTTTTCTAGGTTCTTCTTCAACATTTGGGCGAATGATATACATTACTTCGTATTTTTTCATTCTTTACACCTCCTTCTGGTCTATCGGCTTTTCATATAAGAAAAGCAAGGGATGATTAAAATAATCATACTGACTTATTATATCACAAACTGATATAAAAGTAAAGTAAAGTGGTTTTATATTTTATGGCTGTAGTTTACTACTGAAGTAGTTTTCTACAAATTTTTTTCCTGCTTGATATCCCGCAATAAATAATTCATATTGTACTTCTTTATTTACTTTAAAGTTCATACTTCTAACTTTAGGAAGTTCAATTGATATAAGATAAGGGATACTAGATTTATTTTTTATTTTTTCATTTTTAAAGGTAAAACCAATAGTTAATTGTTTAGTGCTATCAAATAAATTGGCAGGAAAATTATTAACTACTGCTCCATCAACAATTACATTATTATTAAGACGGAGGGGTTTATAAAATAAGGGGTATGTCGCACTCATTACTACACTTTTAGCAATGGGAAAAGTATCTGGATTAATATGATAATCTTTCAAGGAATCTGGAAAAACAACTTCTTTTTTTCTTGTTATGTCCGTAGCAACTACTTTTAAAGGGTATTCATTTCCTTTTTTTATATCACCATAAGTCTTTATGTTTTTTTCTTGTAATAGTTTATCTAAGTATTTTTCTAGAGGATATGGAGAGTATAATCCTAAGTCTTTAAATGCTTGAATAAGTTTACCTTTTTGGCGTAAGGTTTCTAAATCAAGATTCCATGTTAATTCTTTTAATTCTTTACCAGTGTATCCCGCAATCAACAAACTTGCGATGACGGCTCCTACACTTGTTCCAGCGGCCTTTACACATGCAAATCCGCGTTCTTCTAAGGCTGATATTGCACCGATATGAGCAATACCTTTTATTCCTCCTGCTTGAAAGATTCCAATATATTTTATCATTATACTCACCTTTAATAGTTTATGATAAAAAAGAATAATTATGTTATTACCATAATTACAGACTGTTGACAAATAAAAATTTAAAAAAGGAAAAACACCAATTTTTTTATTAACTGGTGTTTTCTTTTTTTAAAT
>CAKPAZ010000015.1 GCA_934133195.1 uncultured Bacilli bacterium
TCTCCCCAAAAAAGTTTTTTTGTTTTTTTAAGTAATATCTATTCTCCCCAAAATCCCCAAAAAACTTTAGAGAGCCCAAATATATTTTTGAACTTTAGCATATCACTGTCAAACTTGGGTTATAACATATTTCTTTTGCTTTTTAAAGAAAAAAGGCTTAAAGTGGGCCTAACTAAAAAAAGGAGTAAGCACTCCTCTTTATTTCATTATTTCTTTAAGACATATAAACAATTATCATGAACTAAATCATCATCTTTGGAAGGATTAAAGTTTTCCATAAAGATTTGTTTATAATCATTGATACAATAGCTTAAGATTGCTTGAGGTAGTCCTACTTCATTCTTAATAATACTTTGATATTCACTATCTTGAAGATAGATACCATCAAATAGAATTAAGGTTTTCATTAGGACAATGTCAAGAAAGACACTACTATCACAAGATAACATGACATTGTAACATTTGTACTTAGAGATTAGTTTTAAAAATTCAGTATCCGTGATTTTTTTATCATAGATGACATTAACCCAAAGGGTGTTTTGATTAACTAAAATCTTTTTTATGGCTTCTAAGGTTTTTCTTTTCTTAAGAACACTTGAAGATAGGCTAATCATCAACTGTTTATTTTCTAAAGTTGTTATCTTATCTAAGACTTTTTCACACATACTATCAAAGGAATTAAAATGGGCATCACGATTAAAGGTTCGTAGTGGTAAATAATACATTGACAATGCCGATTTTCCGGTAACACTATTTACAACTAAATAGTTAGTATCCTTCATTTTGTATATTTCATTATATTTTAGGCTTAGCTCATTTAGGCCATTAAACCAAGTTACATACTTATCATAACTAAATTCCGAAGGTTCTTCTTCATAGAGGTATTTAATAATTCTTTTAATATTCATTGATGGTTTAATTTGATTAGGTGAGCTAACAAAACAAATGTAATGATTTTTAAACATTTGAATGATTTTGGTCATATTATCTTTCGTAATAATATTGGGAATTATATAAACGAAAGCCTCATCGCTATAAGCAAAGAGATGATAATCTTCAATTAGTAAGGTATGTAAACAATTATCTAAGGTCTCTAAATCATTTTTAAGAGTTAGATTTAAATCTGACCTAAAGAAAAGAATTGTAAACTCTTTTGGTAGTTTTAAGGTATCTAAGCTATAAAGTGACAAGACAGGATTTTCGACCATCTCATCTTTTGGTTTTTCTTCAAGATAGTAAAGATTAATATCTTGATATTTTAGTTTTTTAACGCCTAAGCCATCAATAAAATGGTTGATACGACCAATAAAGCTAGTTTCTTTGGTTTTTAGTAAGTTACTTGGAAGTTTAAGATATTCTTTTAGTTGATCATTTACATAGATGTATTTATCATTTTTTAAGGCATAAGAAAGTTTAAAACTTGGTTTTATTAAGTTTTCAATTTCTTCTTTTATATCGTTATCTTCATCCTTTTGTAAGTCTTTTATGAGTTTACTTACTTCTGGAAGTTTTATAGTAACATGACCATTTGGTTTATTGTAATAAATAAGAATGATAACATCAGTTCCATTTACATTAAAGATGGTGGCTTGTAAAGATTCAAAGGCCATCTCTTGAAGATCATTAAAGTAGAAAGGATCTTTTAAAGTAAAGTTTAAGTCATTTTTATTAAAGGTTACTTCTTCTTTAATATCGAGAATCATTGAAATAATGGTTTCATCAATTTTGGAAAAGTCATAATTTTTTTGATAGATTCTTGGTTCTTTAATATGATATATCGTTATCTCATCACTTTTTTTTAGCATTTCTTGGATAGTCCCTTGATAGGAGGCTCCAATTTGGCAAATTGTCATTTGAAAATAATCATTTTTACTTAGTTCTAGATGTTTAGAACTTAAGAACTCTAAGATTACTTTACGATACATTACATTTCAAGGGTAATGGTAACCGGACCATCACATTCAATATCAAGATACATGTGAGCACCGAAACAACCAGTCTCAACATTAATTTGCCATTTTTTAGTTAGTAATTCATTAAAATAGTCATAAAGAACTTTCGCATCACTTGCGTTCATGCTATCAGTGAAAGATGGACGATTAGATTTATGGGTATTACCATATAAAGTAAATTGTGAAATGGAGAGAATTTCTCCTTTCGCATCATGGATGTTTAAGTTTATTTTGCCGTTGTCATCATCAAATAAACGGATATTGTTAATTTTTTGAGCCATAGCTTCAACTTCTTTGATTGTATCAGTATGGGTAAATCCTACAAGCAACATATAACCTTTGTTGATACTTCCTACAATGTTATTATCAACAATACAACTAGCTCTTCTTACACGTTGAATAATTACTCTCATTTAAAGATTCTCTCAATACTGTAAATTTCACTAATCTTGTTAAGGTTAGCAATTGCTTGATTTAAATCATCAACATTTGATACTTGAAGTTTGAATTTGGTAATACATTCTCCCGTTTTTGTTTTGGTGGATGTAACATAAACAATAGTTACATTTGATGAGTTTAAGGCATTAATCATGTCAGCAACCCCATTTCGTTTATCAATCGATGAAACTTTCAAGGTTGTATCAAAGACTTTTCCACTAAATTCACTATCCCAATAAATATCAATAAAACGCTCTTTATCTACATTTTGCATATTCGGACAACCTTCACGATGAACGATGATTCCATTACCTTTGGAGATGTAACCATAGATTTTATCACCATAGATTGGTTGACAACAATTTCCTAGTTTAATTTGAGCTTTATCCAGGCCTTCAATGATTATTCCATAGCCATTATGAGCTTTTCTAATCCTTGAGGTTGAAGTTTCCTCACTGTATTGTTGCATTAACATTTCATCATCCATCTTGACATCAGTGATACCACAAATACGGTTGACGGCTCCAAGAGGGGAGATTACACCTTTACCAATTTCCCAGTATAACTCTTCAACGGTGTTACAGCCACGAGAGCTAAAGTAGGTGGTAACTGTTTTATCATCTAAGCTTAATGGATTATAATTATGGACTTTGCAGGCTTTTTCAAATTCAACTCTGCCATGTTCAACAAGGTCATCACGTTGTTTTTTGTTGATAACAGCTTTGATTTTTTGACGAGCATGGGAGGTTTTACATAGTTTTAACCATTCATTGGTTGGCCCTGCACAAGCCTTGTTTGTTTTAATTTCAACAACATCACCGGTTTTTAGTTTATAGGTTAAAGGTACAATCTTACCATTAACAATCGCTCCTACGGTCTTGTTACCGATATCTGAGTGGATACGATAAGCAAAGTCAAGTGGCATAGAGCCAGCTGGAAAGTCTAGAACATCACCACTTGGGGTAAAGACATAGATGTTTGCACTAAAAATATCTTCAATGATATTATCTAGAGGGTCTTCTGACTCGGAGTTTTCAACATAGTTTGTTAGGTTTTTATACCATTTTAACTTATTAGTTATTTCAATTTGTTCAGCAGCTTGGTTGTAACCCGCATTTTCTTTGTATGCCCAGTGGGCCGCAACTCCAAGTTCAGCGATATTATCCATCTCATAGGTTCTAATTTGAACCTCAAAGATACGACCATTGTTACCAACAACTGTTGTATGAAGAGATTGGTAAAGATTAGGTTTTGGTACCGCAATATAGTCTTTGAAACGCATTGGGATTGGGGTCCATGTACTATGAATTAAACCAAGTACACGATAACAATCTTCAACGGAATCAACGATAATTCTTAAGGCAAGTAAGTCAAAGATATTATCAATGGTTTTGTTTTTGGTAATAATCTTTTTATAAATGCTATAAATATTTTTAATACGACCTTTAATTTCATAATGATTAATATGATGATCATCTAAGAGTTCTTCCATATTTTTCATCATCGTTTCAATATCATCATTACGTTCTGCTTTCTTTTGACCAACCGCTTCGGCGATGTATTGGTATTCTTCATAGTTTAAAACCTTAAAGCTTGTGTCTTCTAGTTCGGCTTTGATACGATACATACCCATACGGTGAGCAAGGGGAGCATAAAGGTCAAGAGTTTCTTGAGCAATTCTTTTTTGTTTTTCTGGAGTGTGGAACTCAATTGTACGCATATTATGAAGTCTATCAACGAGTTTAACGATGATAACACGAATATCTTTAGCCATCGCAAGTAGTAATTTTTCATGATTGTGGGCTAAAGCTTTTTCTTTAGTCATGTATTTTAATTTACTAATCTTCGTTACCCCATCAACAATGTTGGTGATGTCTTCATTAAACATGGCGGTCATTTCTTCTTTGGTCATGTCAGTATCTTCTAAAACATCATGTAAAAGACCAGCACAGATGGTACTTGGGGATGTATGAAGAGTTGTAAGAATGTATGCTACTTCAATTGGGTGTTGAACATATGGTTCACCCGATTTACGGAATTGACCTTGATGTTTGTCAGCCGCAACATCATAGGCTTTTTTAATTAAAGCTAAACTATTTTCATCTTTAATGTATTCTTTCGCCGAAGTTAAAACATCTTCAATAGTTTTAGATGGTGCCATATGTCCACCTCCTTTCATTGTTTGTTTATTTAATTATCCTATTAACTTTAATAGAGAGAAAACTGGTACTTCTTTAAATTGTTCACGGCCATTTAAGTTTTCAAGTTCAATAACAAAAGCCGCACCAACAACTTCACCACCAAGTCTTTCGACAAGCTTAATGGCAGCATCAACAGTACCACCGGTTGCGAGTAAATCATCAATAATTAAAACTTTTTGACCTTTCTTTACCGCATCCGCATGCATACATAAAACGTTGCTTCCATATTCTAGATCATAAGCTTCACTTATATATTCACGAGGTAACTTACCTGGTTTTCTGATTGGAACAAAACCAATCTCAAGCATTGTTGCAACCGGACAACCAAATAAAAAGCCTCTAGATTCTGGTCCAACAATTAATTCAGCTCCAACCTTTTTAGCAAATTCAGCAAGTTCTTTACATGCTTCTTTAAACGCATGACCATCTTGCATTAAAGGGGTAATATCTTTAAAAGAAATTCCTTCTTTTGGGAAACCTTCCACAGTCGCAATATAGTCGTTAAAATTCATACTAATACCTCTTTTCTTATGTAATAATATATAATTATACCACTATCAGATATTATTATAAAGAGTTTTGGTTATTTTTTTTGTTTTTTTAAATAAAATATACTAATCAAAGGTGAAAACATGAAAAAAAACAAGGCATCCTCATTTTTATTTAATACTCTTATTATCTTAATATCTGGTTTTTTTATTAAACTCTTAGGTCTAATTAACCGTATCTTTATCACAAGAACTCTAGGACCAGAAAACATCAATTTATATATTATGTCATTTCCGACGATTATGCTTTTTATTAGTATCTCGGGAATGTCACTTTATGTTTCAATTAGTAAACTAGTTGCTGAAAGTATTAAAACTAAACAATACTCCCCTAAGATAATTCTTAAGAAAGCATTCCTTTTATCACTTATTGTTTCAGTTATTACTTCAGTTATCTTCCTTATTTTATTAAAACCTTTAACGCATAACCTTTTAAAAAATGATGATTTATACTTTCCTCTTCTTTCAACCTTACTTTTAATTCCTTTAGTGGGGATTAGTGATGGTTTAAAAGGTTACTTTAATGGTCTTAAGATGATGAAGTTTTCGGCGACCGCCAACACTGTTGAACAGCTAGCGCGAATCTTTTTTAGTATTACCCTTCTTTTAATTACTCATCCTTATGGACCTAAGGTTGCGACTTTCGCATGTCTTTTAGCAATGAGTATTGGGGAAGCAGCATCTATTATCTACCTCTTAATCAGGATTAAAAAGATGGGGATTATCCACTATGAAAACACGACGGGAGAACTAAAAGCCGTGATGGATATCGCGGTACCTACAACTTTTTCAAGGTTAATTGGAAACTTTACATATTTTTTAGAACCTATCATCTATGTTTGGATTTTAAGTAAGCTACACTATCCACATGAAAGTATTGAAAAAACATATACGATTGTTAATGCTTATACCATCTCTTTACTTACGATTGGTTCCTTTGTTTCCATTGCTTTAAGTACGACTGTCGTACCAGGAATTTCGGAAAACTATGTGATAAAGTGCTTTGATAAAGTTAATTACTATATTAAAAAAACCTTAATCTTTGCTTTAATTCCTGGGATTTTCATTACTGTTGTGCTTTTTTACTTTCCAAGTGATATCATGAACTTAATTTATGGTACAACGCTTGGGGTAAGCGATATTAAACTATTTGTCTTCTTCTTTCTTCCTTACTATCTTCAAGCTCCTTTAATTGCGATTTATCAAGCAATGGGAAAGAGTAAAGATCTATTTATTCTAAGTACTATCTTTGATATTTTAAGACTTGTTTTAATTATTGTTCTTTCTCTCATTCCTACTATTTCATATCAATCTTTAATGATTGCGACATCCATAACCCTTGATTTATCATTTTTGATTATTTTCTTTAAAGTAATAAAACAAACTAAATTAAAAATAGACTTTAATCAAAGTTTTTCATTAATTTTAATTTCGATTTTTTTGTTTTCTTTAACCGGATTATTAAAAATGCTTAATCTTTCGTTTATTATTTCCATAATTATCGTTGGTATTGTTTATTTACTATGTTGTCATTCTTTTAAACTTATCAACTTTAAATCATTTTTTGATAAGAATAACTATAAATAAAAACCACATCATAAAATATGATGTGATTTTTTACTTAATATTTAACTTATGTTTTAGATACTTTATTCCTTTTGTATCCTTAAATGATGTAGGATCAATATTTTTTAGTAAGATTTTACTATAAACTAAATTAGGAATATAAGTTTTATCTTTGATATTTTGGGATTCACTATAAATGATGTTTAGTTTTCTGATATCAGAAATAAGATAAGCATCTAAGGTTTCATGATAAAGTAAGTTTAGATTTTCATTAGTGATGCCAAAAAGATAAATTGAATTTTCAGATAAAATGTTAGTCAATAATTCGTCGGATATTTCTGCGTTTTTTGTAACATATGATTGTAACACTTTTATATGTTCTTCAAATTTTTGTTTTTCTTCTTCGTTTGTTTCTTTGTTAATTATTTCTTTAAGTAAATTGATTTTTTCTAAATATTCCTTAATTTTTAAATCTTTTATTGATTTAAACACTTCAACATTTAAGTTTATTATTCGTTTAATTTCCTCATTCTCGTTCATTATGCCGACTCCTTAATTAACATTTGCTACTTATAGACATCATTCGACAATTTAAAAAAAAGAAACAAATGTTTATTTCTATTACTATTGTATCACAATTTATTTCTTTTTTGTAGGATTTGCACTTACAAATACAAACTCTCCGTTAATAATATTAAGTCCATACACTTCTTTGACACTTTTATAACCATTTGCTTTAACAATTCCGGTAATCATGTCTAAATTTAGGTTACATTTCTTAATAACATCATCTTGGGGAGTCCCACTAACAATGAGTGGTAAAACCATATCTGGGTAGTCTTTTTTGAGGAAGACACTTAGTTTACCGTTAGTTTCTAAGATTCCGTATGATACTTCCGTTGGGGATACGACATCTTTACCCCTTAGTTGGCAGTATAAATCATCCATATTGTAGCCGTTTTTTTTCATTTCTTTGATGTTGATTTTACCATTTTCAATAATGATGGAAACTTTACCATCCATTAATTCACGAAATTTTACTTTCTTTAAAGAGATTAAAGCTACAATCTTTTGAATAATGGCCATGAAAACCATTGGCACCACTGAATATAGGTAGTTAGTTTCATAGTTTTCAATACCTACTACCATAATATCAACAATCGTTAATAAGATTAAAAGGTCAAATAAGCTTAGTTGTCCGATTTCTCTTTTACCCATAAATTTCATTAAAACAATGAGAATTAAATATCCAATAAAAGTTCTTAAGACAATTATTAAAGTATCAGACATATAAGTACTTCCTTTCACATATAATTAAATGGTGATAGTATGACATTTTTAAAAAATAAAGCTAAATCTTTTCTTCTTTTTTTTATTATTTTAACCATTAGTATTTTGGTTTATACATTACTTTTACATAATCAAGTGATTTCATCATCAGAAAGATCAGTCTTTATTACAACTTTTATTATGGGAATTCTTTTGTTTTTAATTTTAGGGATTATCTCAGGTTTATTTGAACAAAAAAAAGGATGGCTAGCGGGTCTTACATCCGGTATCATCCTAATTATAATTATTTTAATTTTTAAACTTTGTAATAAAGAGTTAAACAATCCTTTTTTAATCGTTAAGTATCTAAGTTTTTTAGCCTCTTCTATTCTCGGTGGAATTCTTGGGATTAACTTTAAAGGACGAAAGTCTACGCGTTTATGATTTCAATTTGACATGATTTCATTACATCTAAGGCTTTTTGATATAACTCTTTGGTTACACCAGCGGTTGCACTTCCATCAACGACGACTCTTACATTTGGAAAGTAGGCTTTAGCAAGAATGGCATTGGAGATAACACAAATATCTGTACATAATCCAACAAGCATAATGGTATCAAGATTATCTTGATACTTTTCTTTTAAAGTATCAAATAATAGCTTAGAACCAAAAGTATCTTTTTCAAAAATTTGATGGTCATAAGAACCTAATATTGAAGTTGGAATCTCCCAACCTAAAGTATTCTTAATACAATGTTCAATGGGAAGATTTCTTCCTTCTAGAGTTTCTAGGTAGTTTTTTCCATGGGTATCTTTGGTATAGTAGATATCTTTGTTTTCTTTTTCAAAAGTATTTACGATTTCAATAACTCTATTTACAATTTGTTTGGCTTCTTTAGTGCCAAGGCTTCCATCTATAAAGTCATTTTGCATATCAATTACTAGTAATATTTCTTTACTCATTATTTTCCCTCAACTCTAACACGATAATTAACACTTTCAATTAAGTGATTTAAGTATTCTTCATCTTGACACATGGTTTTACCAGGAACATCTGAAAGTTTTGCGACTGGCTTACCATTGACATATTGAAGTTTAATTACAATATTTAAAGGTTCAACATTTGTATCATTAGAACAGTAAGTACCAATACCAAATGATACATTACATTTTTCTTTAAAGTATTGATAGATCTTTTCTGCACGGTCAAAGTCTAAACTATCGCTAAAAAGTAAGGTTTTTGTTTTAGGATTAATTCCTAGTTTTTCATAGTGATTTAGTATCTTGTTACCCCATTCAAATGGATCTCCTGAGTCATGTCTTAAGCCACTGTATGTTGATGCTTGAAGATAGTCAAAGTCAAGTAAGAATAAATCAGTGGTTAAAGTATCCGTAAGAGCAGTACCATTATCACCATTGTATTCAGCAAACCAGTCTTTCATCGCATAATAGTTAGTATAAGCAAGAGGAATCTTAGAGATGCCTTGATACATTTGAACAAACTCATGAGCATAAGTACCAATTGGTTTTACATGGTATTTCATCGCAAGATAAACATTGGAGGTTCCCACACAATGACCTGTTGCGACTAAAGTTTTAACTACTGTATCTAGCCATTCACGAGATAGACGTCTGCGACATCCAAATTCTGCAAAATAGAAGGTATATTTTCCATTTTCAAAGTCTTTTACTTTTTGTTCTAGTTTAATTTTAGCTTCTTTTACTAATTCATTATAGTCATATTTAAAACGGAAATATACTTCATTAACGATTTCTAGTAAGTAGATTTCAAATTGCATAGCACTAAAGAGAGGGCCTTTAACACTGATTGATAGTTTACCATCTTCACTTAGGCTTGTCTTTACATAGTCACGTAGAGGGTGCCATAAACGTAAGAATTCGACATAGTCATCTTTGATATAACGAATGCTACGTAAATAGTTTAATTCTTCATGAGTAAAACGTAATGAACAAAAATGATCAATTTGGGAATTAATTTCATTTAACATTTCTTTGGTAAATACGACATCTTCATTTCGACATTTAAAATCATATTCTCCGGTTAAATCTGTATGTTTGTGAAACATTACTTGATTCATATTAAATTTGTATAAATCTGTATCAAGTAAGGAAACAATAATTGGTTCTAATTTCATATGTATACCTCTTATCCTAATTCTTTATAAAATTTTGTATCAATATCAACAACCTTATAGGAGTGCATAAGTTCATCAATGATTAAGTAGTCAACTCCAAGTTTGGCGATGGCTCTTGCTTTTTTGGTGGTAATCTTCATTTTTACTCCTAGGCTTTTTTTATTATCATTTAACACAACCATTTCTTTAATCTCATCTTCACTCATATTACATAAGATGATTAAATCACATGAAGTCGTGAGGGCTTCTAAGAATTCTTCTTTCGTTTCAACTTCAATTTCGGTAATTAATTTATCTTTATTTTTGTTATTTACTAAATTAAAGGCATTTGTTACACTACCAGCTGCGATAATATGGGGCCTTGTAATGGAGATACAGTCACCTAAATTCATGTTATGGTTAGTACCGCCACCATGAAGGACCGCTCTTTTTTCAAAGCTTCTTAGTCCTGGGGTACAATTTCTTGTATCAAGAACTTGAGTGGAAGTCCCTGCTAACTCTAAGACATACTGATTGGTAATCGTCGCAATCCCACTTAATCTTTCAATAAAGTTAATGGCTACTTGTTCAGCCCTTAAGATATCTCTTAATGGACCATACACACTCATAATTACGGTTCCACGATTAACATAGGAACCATTAGGTTTGTGGATGGTTACTTGAAGGCGATTGTTAGTTGATTTAAATACTTGTTGAGCTACATCAACCCCTGAAATGATCCCTGAGGTGGATGCAACTAAATTAGCATTGACTTGTTTTCCTTTTTCAACAATTGATGTTGATGTAATGTCACTATTATATCCATCTTCTTGAAGAGCATGGAGAATTACTTTTATTTCTTGTTCATTCATAATGCATTCACCCTTTCTTTTTCTATTATACATTATTTTAATAAAAAATGATGTTTTTATGCGTTTTAATGTCAAAAAGACCAATAAATAACTATTGGTCCTTTCCTGCTACCGATACCGAATTTACATTTTCTATAATAATCTCATCGAAACAAATCAAACTCTTCATGTTATCTAACGGATTATGATTGTGTTATTCGGTTTTTAAGTGTTTTGTGCATATATTCTTTCTATAAGCTCACTCGGTTTTATTGTTGGTACTTTGCTTTTGATGTAGTCCTTGATGTTTCTTGTAATGATATAATCGACTTTTAATCGGGTTGCCTGTGTACTTTGAATTGCATCCTCATAATCATTGAAATCAAGGACGCTTGCACGTTTCAAATCGTCGGCCTTTAAATCCACAATTTCAAAAATCAAGGAGAGTTGTTCAAGAATTTTCGAAGTATTTTCCGTGTCTAATTCCTTGCGCATTATATACACGATATTGGCGATTGACAAAGCAGAAATATATCCCGTAATTTTCTTAACCTCGCACAATTTAAAAACCTTTGTAGAGTCAGTGGCAAAATCCTTACGATTGCAAAGGACGTCGAGAATGATGTTGGTATCAATCAATACTTTCATACTTTTTCATTTTCTCCGTCTTAACACTTTCTTCGCTATAATCTCCTTTAAGCACACCAAGCAAAGAATCGGTAAGAAAAGACACACTCTTATCGTAAGAAATCAATCTTGCAACTTCTTTTCCGTTACGCAAAATTATAACGTCATTTCCCTCTTGAACGTATTGTAAATATTTTCCAAAATTGTTTTGTAGTTCGGTTGCTGATACAGTAGTCATATTCACACCTCCTTGTTTATCTAATATTATTATATCGAATTTTAGCTATTTTGTCAATGTTTTTTAGTAAACTTTATCTAAATTTTCAAAGATAATTTTACATGAGATTTTGAATAATAGATCATTTTTGATTTTCACACAAATTCAATATAATATTGATTTTGATATATAATTAAAGCACGACTACAACAGTCGTGCCTTACATCTTGTTATCTAAAAAACAGAAACTATATCTTTTTTTAGATGTTTTTCCTTTTTCCTATGAACATTCTCTACATTTTTAAACTTTGCCACAATTATTTTAAAGATGTAAACTTTTGTGTGTGGCTCTGATTAATATAATACTTCTTTAACAATTTCATTATTTACCAAGACTTTATATGGTGCAATCTTATCAAGTTCATTAGCTTCTTGCATGATTTCCATTAAGCGGTTAAATCCATCTTCTTCAAAGTATGGAGTTTCACACCAAGCATTAATGTTACGATATCTTTCCACGACACTTTCTAAATCTTCAACACTGATGTCAGGGAAAAACTTCTTCATTGAGGTTGCGACAACACGGTTAGGGTTGTTTTTAACAAATTGCTCACCTTTATAAATCGCAGTGACAAACTTTTTAAGCGTTTCTTTGTTCTTTTTAAAGTAATTGATTGTCGTTGAATACGCAGTGTATGGTACACTTCCAGCAAGTTCACCAATTGAACAAAGTAGATAAGCTTTACCAGCTTTTACAAGGTCAGTCGCCGTAGGTTCAAATAACGTTACATAGTCACCGTTTCCCGCAAGAAATGATCCAGCCATCGCTCCAAAGGCAACGTCGGTTCTTACGTTTACTTCATTTAAGGTAGGATCGACATTATCTTTATTTTGACAAACCGTTAAACCATTTTTCTTTAAGACATATTCTAGTGTCATTTCTGGGACGCCACCTTTTCTGCCACCTAGTACGGACTTTCCTTTTAACATGGTGATATCAAAATTTTTAATATCTTCACGGCCAAACAAGAAACTACCATCTGTACGAGTGAGTTGAGCAAAATTAACTAGATAGTTACTTTGGTCATTATTATATAAATAGATTGTAGGTTCAGGACCTTGAAGGCCAATTTCCACATCATTTGATAAAAGAGCTGATGTAACTTTGTCTGCCCCATTCGCATTGATTAATTCAATCTCAAGACCTACTTCTTTAAAGAAGCCTTGTTCAATAGCGACATACTGAGGGGCGTAAAATACCGAGTGGGCTACTTCTGCCACTTTGATTTTCTTTAGGTTGTTTTTCTCACAACCAATTAAACAAAAACACATTCCAAAACATAATAAGATTGTAATGAAATAAAACTTAAATTTTTTCATTTTACCTTCCTCTTCCTTTAATTTTCTTTTCGATAATATTTACTGCTTCATACATTCCAAAAGCAATAATCGCTAAGACTAAGACTCCCATCATCACAAGATCCATTTTAAATACTTGTGAGCCATAAACTATTAAATAGCCAATGCCGGCTCTTGAAACTACAAATTCACCAACAATTACCCCAATCCAAGACATTCCAATGTTAATCTTGACAATATTTATAATATTACCAAGATTACCAGGAAGAACGAGTTTGGTTAAGATTTGCCATTTACTCGCATTAAAGCTTCGCATCATTTTAATTTTGTCTTCTTCAATTTGATTGAAGTATTGGTAGGCACTAATGATGGTGATGACAATTGAGATTGATACCGCAACCACTGTTATTCCCTTAATCCCCGTTCCTGCCCAGATGATTAAGATTGGAGCGAGAGCAGTTTTTGGTAAGGCATTTAGGACTACTAAAAAAGGATCTAAGATTTTGGATAGAAACTTATTCCACCACAATATTATCGCAATGATAATGCCAAGAATGGTTCCAATGAGTAATCCAAGGATGGTCTCTAAGGTGGAAATGCCAATATGTTTCCATAGTTCACCACTTACAAGATAGATTTTTAAGAGTTTTACAATACTTGATGGTGAACTAAATAAAAAAGCATCAATAATGTTAAATCTTGATAAGATTTCCCATAAAACAATTAACCCAATAAGTAAGATAATCTGAATGGAGATTACTTTGATTTTTTCTTTTTTCTTTCTTATTAAATAGGGATTTTTATTCATTTAACTCTCTCCATATTTCATCAAAGTACTTTTGAAATAACGGATTAGTTCGTTTAAACATCGGTGTAGCCTTTCCATTTTCTTGATCGACAATATCGATATGGTGAATTTTCTTGATCGTAGCAGGACGTTTCGATAGGACAATCACTCTATCTGCCATCGCAATAGCTTCTGATATATCATGAGTAACAAGAATTCCGGTTAAGTTTTCGGCTCTTATCATATTATAAACATCATCACTAATCTTGATTCTAGTTTGATAGTCAAGGGCAGAGAAAGGTTCATCGAGAAGGAGAATATTAGGTTTAGTTGATAGGGTTCTGATTAAAGCAATTCGTTGTCGCATGCCTCCGGATAGTTCATAAGGGTAGTTATTAACAAAATCAATTAATCCATACTTTTCAAGCATCTGTCTTACATCTTCTTGTTTTTTGGGATCTTTTTCTTTCTTTATCTCTAGTCCTAAGATGACATTGTTCCATACCGTTCGCCAATCAAAGAGTTGATCCCGTTGAAACATATAGCCAAGTTCCCCATTTACTTCGACCTTTCCTTCACTTGGTGAAAGTAAACCGGAAATTAAGTTTAAGATGGTAGATTTACCAGCCCCACTAGGACCAAGGATAGCAACAATCTCTCCGGCTGATACATCAAAGGTAATATTATCAAGAACTTGTAACTCACCAATTTCGGTATAAAAAGTTTTACTGATATTTTCTAATTTAAGTACTTTCATGATTCACCTCATTTCTTAGCTCACTTTATAATATTAAAAAAAACAAATTTGGTATAGGCTTTAATCGTAATAAAGCCACTTTTAACCAAAAATAATAAAATATGATATAATAGATATGAGGTATTAATTATGAAAACAACTATTTATCTAATTCGCCATGGTCAAACAAGGTGGAATGAAGAACATAAAATTCAAGGAAGAATCGATATTCCTTTAAATGCTTGTGGAATGGAACAAGTAACATCTACGGGATATCGTTTAAAAGAAGCAAACATTAAGTTTGATGTTTATTTGTCAAGTCCACTGATGAGAGCTAAAACTTCATGTGAAATCATTAGAGATATCAATGGAGATCAAGAAAAACCAATTATCATCCACCAAGACTTGATTGAACGTGAGTTTGGTGAAGCTGATGGTTTAACGATTACTGATGAGGTTTATGACAACATCTTAAAAAATAACTATCAAGGAATGGAATCATCAAGTGCGATTAACATTCGTTCAACTAGTGAACTATCTAACATTGTAAGAGAGTTTCCTGGTAAATGTATTTTAGTCGTTACTCATTCTCATTTTATTAAAGGTATTTTTACCGTCTTAGATAAAAAAATCACCTTTAAATCCCTTTTATATAATGGTGGTATCTGTAAGATTACCTTTGATGATGATAAAATCATTGAATATGAATTTAATATTTAAAACAAAAGGCCTGTTGTAATCAACAGGTCTCATTTTTTATATTATTGTGATCTTTTTTCTTTCTTTACTTTATATTTATTCTTATTTTCTTCAATCTTTCTACTTACAACTGTTATCAAGTGACTGATAGAAGTAATTAAAGTATATGATAATAAAGAAAGAATAATTAATAGTAGTAATGGGTTGGCAATAACATGGCCATTTGATACTTGATATAACATTACAAAATGGAAGAATGAACTACGTAGATTGATACCAAAGATGGTTACATCAAACATCGCAAGGACAGATAAGGTAATCATTAACGTAATACAAGTGATAAATAATACTACTTTCTTCCAGTTAAATGGTTGACAAGCAACATATAATACCATAAATACAGTATAGGTTGCACAAAGGACAACAATTGTATTTAATTCTTGACCATTAATTCCTAAAGGTTTAGATACAAGGTAAGCAATTACGATTTCAATGATTATCGCAAGAGCACCAGGTAGTGATTTCTTAATGGCATTTAGTAAGAAGTTACCATGGATTGGATTGTCATTAGGTTGTAACGATATGAAGAACGATGGTACCCCAATGGCTAAGAATTCAAGTAACAACAAGTCGGTATTATATACAATTGGGAATGTCGCAAGTCCCTCAGGATGGAACTTACTGATAAAGCCAACAATTGTAAGGAAGGCTAAGAAGATAATAAACAAGGTCTTTACTAAGAATAGCATCGAAGTACGTTGGATGTTATTAATAACACGACGACCTTCACTTACGACTTGAGGAAGGGCTGAAAAGTTAGAATCTAAAAGGACAAGTTTAGCAACACTCTTAACAGCGTCATTACCTGAGGCCATCGCAATACTACAGTCGGCTTCTTTTAGAGCTAAAATATCGTTAACACCATCACCGGTCATCGCAACTGTATGTTTATGATCTTTTAACGATCTAACAATGATTTGTTTTTGATTTGGTTTAACACGGCCAAATACCGTATATTCTAAGGCTGCTTGATAAACTTCATCATCGCTTAAGCCATCAAGACTAATGTAGTCATCAGCATTTCTAATCCCTACACGACGTGCAACTTCGGCTACTGTTACAGGATTATCACCAGATATGACTTTAACATCAACCCCATTTTCTCTAAAGTAACGAATAGTATCAAAAGCTTCTTGACGGATTTGGTCTTCAATAAGGATTAAAGCAAGGAGTTTTACCCCTTTTTGAACTTTACCATTCTTTAAAGGAAGGGGAGTATGAGCTAAAGCGATAACACGTAAGCCTTGGTTAGCATATTCATTAATTGTATCAGCATACTTTTCAAATCCTGCTTTTAAGACAAACTCGGGAGCTCCAAGAAGGAAAGTTCCATTTTCAAAGGTTACTGCACTAAACTTACGATCTGATGAAAATGGTAAAACTTCAAGGGAAGTGTATTTTTCACTAAAACCAAAGTAGTTTTCAAGAGCTTTCGCTGTCATATTTGATTCTTTTAAGACATTGTTCATTGATGCGACAATATCTTTAACATTGAATTGGGAATTCTTTTGATATTCAACATAACGAACAACACTCATCGTACCATCAGTTATGGTTCCAGTTTTATCAAGACATAAAACATCAACACGAGCAAGCATTTCAATGCAATAGATATCTTGAACAAGGGTATTCTTTTTAGATAGTCTAACAACACCTACTGCAAGAGCAATGGTTGTCATTAAATATAGTCCTTGAGGAATCATTCCGATTAACGCGGTAGTCGTACTATTTATATTATCTTTAAACAATTGTTTAAAGTTTGGATCATGAATATTAAAGTTTCCACCAAAACCTCTTAAGAATAATAATATTCCAAATACCACTAATATAACCGCAACCACTTGTAAAAGCTTATTTAAAGCTCCAATTATGCCGGCTTTAGGTTGTTTGAAGTTTTTAGCTTGAGCTGCTAGTTTTGCGATCGCATTATCGTTACCAACTCTTTCCACTTGAGCATAACAATTACCAGAAACAACAAAGCTACCAGAGTATAGAGTTGAGCCAATGCCTTTTTTTACAGGGACCGACTCACCAGTTAGCTGTGATTCATTTACTTCTACTTCTCCTTCAATGATAATACTATCAGTCGTAATCTCACGTCCAGGAGTAAGGTACATGACATCATCTAAGACTACCTCATTTACTTTTACTTCAACTTTTGTTTTTTCACGAATAACTGTAACTGTTGGAGCATTTAATAGTTGTAACTTATCAATCGTCTTTTTAGAACGTATTTCTTGAATAGTTCCAATTAAAGTATTTAACGTAACCAACAATAAAAAAGTAAATTGTGATGGTTTCGCCTCAGCGATAATTAATAATATAGCGATAAAGATATAGATAATATTAAAGAACGTAAATACATTCTTAACAATTATTCCCATATATCCTTTTTTATTAACATCTTCAGTTATATTTACAAGTCCTTGCTTGTTTCTTTCTTCAATTTGTTCTGAACTTAACCCTTGTGTATATTGAGGATTAAACCTTACGATTTCACTTTCTAAAAGTTTCTTTTTAGCCATTGAAATCCCTCCTTTAGTACTTTTTCCTACTTCTAATTATACCACACTTTGATGTTTTTTTAACCTAATATACTAATAATTTTATTTTTTACTCATTTAAGGAACAAATAAAAAGAAAATATGATAAAATATTAGTAGATAAACTTGGAGGTAAATATGAAAAAGAAAATAATTGGTGTTACACCCCGTATTAATAAAACGGATTCAGCAACCTTTGTTCGTGTTCATCGTAACTACATTGATAAATTAACTAAACTTGATTTAGTTCCTATCATCATTACTCCAGGATCAGACCTTAATACCATCTTACCACTTTGTGATGGTTTCCTAATCATTGGTGGAGATGACTATGATCCCGTAATGTATAACGAAAACAACGATCAAAATGAATCAAAAGAAATCAATCCCGAGATGGATAAACTAGATACTGACATCTTAAACTATGCGACCAAAAATAAAATCC
This sequence comes from uncultured Bacilli bacterium, assembly GCA_934133195.1. Classification (GTDB taxonomy): domain Bacteria; phylum Bacillota_I; class Bacilli_A; order ML615J-28; family CAG-313; genus UMGS75. The sequence goes on from CAKPAZ010000015.1 coordinate 18,435, forward strand.
CCGTAATGGGCATCTGTCGAGGTCATCAAGCCATGTCTGCTTGTTTTGGTAAAGCGTTATATCAAGATATTGAAGCAAACCACTTAGAACATCCTCATGATGGAATCTACCATGAAGTAACCAAAGTAAATAATTTTGGTCTTGGAAAAGAATTACCTGATAAATTCATCACCAACACTTACCATCATCAAGCAACTAAAGACCTACCTGATGGCTTTGTTGTCCTTTATAAAAACCATGATGTTATTGAAGCTATCGAACATGAAAAGCTTCCAATCATCGCAACACAGTGGCATCCTGAAAGAATGGACACCAAAGAATCAGATATCATCTTTAACTATTTTAAAAAGTTAATCATGAATAATTCAAAATAACTTAAGGAAAAACATGTTTATATGACAAAAAAGGTTCAAGTTGAACCTTTTTTTTTATTATCAATGAATGAAAAGTTTATCTACCCTTTCAACAAATTCTTCATAATCAATTTCATATTTGTATTCTTTAGTTTTAGATTTGTTGAAAACAACTATTTAAATAGACGTTTCATATTTTCTCCATCTAGTTATTTATCAAGTTTATCAAATCCATCAACCCATGAATTAAAGTTATCTACGGATACTTCCACTATTTCAAAATTATTAGGGTATTTCTTTCCTATTTTGTTATGTTTTTGTAAATATTCAACGTGTTTTTCTGCTTTTTCCATTGTAGAAAAATAATCAAATTCACTATAATATGTAAACCCATCGCAATCATTATCATACTCATGGGTAACCCAATATAATGTTATCTTAGATTTATCTTTAATATCAGTATCAAAGTTAACACCAAATTTAGTTATTTCAAAGTTTTTAATGCTATATTGATTAAATCCAGGTAATCCAGCAGACATCTCGATTTTTTTGTTTGCGAGATTCTTATTCGAAAAAACACCTAAATTAAAACCTGAACTATAATCATCAGTAACCTTGTATTCAAATTCTACTAAATAAAAATATTTGATCATTTTACCACCATCTATAATATCTTAAATATCTTTCTATCCATTTTATGATTTTTTATGTTCTGGTTTCAAACCTTTTGACCAATTACCTAGTTCATAATTTCATTACTCCAACAATGCATAAAATCTTTTTAAAAATATATAAAGTTTAAACATATAGAAATTTTTATATCCATTTACAATTTTTCAACTACTTCTGCAATTTTGCTGCTTTTTAAATAATTAAATTTGTAAATTTCACCAACTATAATTTTATCATTAATTATTAGTTCAATTTCTTCGTTTGTATCTAATACCAATACTATTGGTTTATCATTAATTTGAAGACCTGATTCAGGGTCTTCATTTTTTTTAAACTTTAGCACTTTACCTATTACAGAGATATAATTATTATTTTTTAAAAATTTAAAATCTTTTAATAACGTTATGATTACTTTTATTGAAAATATAATTAAAATTATAAATAAACAAATAATACCAATTAGAAAGATTGTACCTAATACTTTTCCAACACTTTCAATTAAGTTATTGTAATTAAAGACCATAATAGCAGAGATAACAAAGCCACATATTAATAGAAATATATGACCTATCATTGTAAACCAATACAATTGATGAATAGATGTTTTTCTCATTAAATCACCATATTTATAAGGATCTCAAACAATAACTTATGTACGTTATCTCTTACAATTTGCATAATACTTTTCAGTTAATATTTTGTAATCATCACTACTTGTTTTATGTCTATACATTAACATTCCCATCGGTAACGGATTACCCATTATATCAGCTACAATTAGATTAATTTTTGTTTTACCATCTTTTACTAGCCAATATTCTTTTTCTTTTTTGTCATCTAAAAAGATAATTTTTAAATTTTTATATTTAAAATCATCTGAAACTTTTAGACTTTCTGATATTTTTCTTATTGGTAATTTCTTTTTCTTTATTATTATGAAATGGATATTTCTTATAAAATATGCACGAATAAAATTTTTAGAAAAAAGACAATTTTTCATATTAAAAGTTAATTGTTTTTCACATTCAATTGTTTTATAAATATAATTTGATTTAAAAATTTTAATATAATAACAATTAGATTTTTCATCGTATACAGCAAAATTATCATGTTTTATATCAAATTGATATTCTTTTAAATCATTAAGTGGATAGCGTTGAACATGATGTTGATATTTGATTAGATCAACAATTAATAATGGATTTGATATCATAAGGGCATATATAAAACCATAGGGTATAAATATTAAAAAGAACATTATTACAAACAAATCAATAATATGAATTGTTATAAATATTATTTTTTTCATTAAAAGCCTCCTAAAGCACACATTATAGATATAATACCACCAGCTGTTTCTGTAATTGCCATATTACTATTTGTAAAAGAGAGCTGCTTTAAAAATTGTTCAGTAGAATTTCTTCCAACCTTCATTCCTTTCAAAGCTTTTCCATATGAACCAGTTAAATTTTTAATTTTCGAGTTTGTTAAAGTATTATTTTTATAATTATTGAGTATTTTATTTTTTAGTTGAATTTTTCCAACTCCAGTACTAACAGCACTAGTAATACCATATGTTAAACCGGCCATAATTGCAGATTTAAAAAACGTAGTTACGGCGTCACCAAAAGATGTAATATCTCCACTAATATAGTCACCAATTACTTGCCCAATACCAGCAAATGCCATTGTTCCAAGCAAATTCAATCCTAACCCGCCTGAAAGTCCACCTATTGCTCCTGCAACAACTGATCCTAAATAATCATTCATATTACCTTTATTAATTGTTAATAAATCTGATGCTTGAAAACCGTCAGTTTTAATGTTTGCAATTACATCCGGAATGTATTTGGATAAAAACCCAGCGGCCGCACCAATTGCGATTGCTAAAATGAATGATGAAATTACAACATGTCCACTTGGATCACTATAATTAATAGGATCATTCATACAATATGCATATAGATTTAATCCATATACCTTATCTGGTTCTAGATAATCTATTGTATCTTTTGTTATGAATCTTCCCCATTCACTATTGTAACATCTTGTTTTTAAGAGGTATAATCCAGTTTCTTTATCTATTTGGTATCCTCTATATCTTATACTACTTCTTTCACCTATTCTACTTAGTGGAATGCCATATCTTTCTTCATTTTTGATGGTCGTTTCTCCATAAGCAGTGTAGTTATATGTACATATTTTGTATTCTTTATCATAGATTGATATTACATCACCAAAGATATTATGATATAGATGATATATTTTATCATTGTTTCTTATTCCAACAAGTCCAGATTCCGCGTAAATGTAATCTAAAACTTCTATTTCATTATTTTCAATGATTTCTTCTCTAATTAGGTTTTGTCCATCATAATAGAAGTTATAAGTTCTAACGAGAGTTAGTGATGAAGTTCCTTCATATACTTCTTCTTTAATGAGGTTACCTAGAGGATCATAACTATATTCAATTACTTTTTCTAGGGTTTCATTTTGATAGATGGTTATTTTTTTGATTAGTGATTGTTTGTAATATTCAATATTATATTCTTTGTTATCTTTATAATATTTGATTACTCTTCCAAGGATATCATAAGTTATTTCTTTATTATCATATGATAGTAGTTTATCTTTATCATTTGGATCATAAGTGTAATTGATAGTTTTGGTAGTTGTACCATTATTAATTATTTTACTTAAAATGTTATTTGATTCATCATATGTGTAGTTGATTTCATTTATTAGAGAATTTATAAGCTCGTTTTTTTCCTTAGTTAGTCGATTTGAATCATCATATGTGTAAGTAGTTATATCAGCTAAGTTAAATACTTTTTTACTTAATAAGCCTTTGTTATTATATGTATAGTTAAAACCAATGTCGTCGGCTTTTTTCCCGTTTGATTTGAAAACTTGGTATTCTTCTCCACTTATATAGTTGGATAAGATTGTTTTATTTTTAGTATAATACTTATAAGTTAGTTTGGCTAGATGGTTGTATTCAATGTTTGTTGGAGCATTATCAGTTATATAGGTTGCGTTTAGTTGGACTTCTCGATACTCTCCATCAAATGGTTTTACAATTTCTTGATATCTAAGATCGTCGTGACTTGTTTCACTTAGTCTTGGATAATTTAGAGTTGTTACTATCAGTGATCCTATATCAGTAGTTGAAGACTCACATACTTCTCTTACCTTACTAAAAGTATCAAATTTATTAGTTGATGGATCCTTTTTTACATATTCAACCATATTTATATTATAGATATTTTTATCTTCTGGGTTATCCACAACAACAAAGTTTTTTCTTGTTATTTCAAACAAACTTTCGTCATCAGTTGTTTCTTCATCATGATTGGTTACAAGTTCTTCATTATATATTTCATCATTTTGATAAGTATATTTTATTTTATACTTATCATTTTTAATTTCCTTTAACTTACCATGTGATTCATTTAAAGTAGTGTCTTCATAAATATAATCTACATCATCTTGTTTTATTAATAAACCTAATTTATTAACTTTAATTTTAGATATTTCAATGTTATTTAGTTTAATTGTGGTCGTTTGATTTGAATCAGTATAAGTAAACTCATATACATCTAAAATTATATCTTCTTCATTTTGCTTTACTTCTTTTGTTATTTTAGTTATTCTTTCAAATGCATCGTATTCAAAATTATATGTGAGATTGTTTAGTTTTACTTGTTTTAGAGTACTTAAGACTTCGTTATATAAAAGTTGGTTACAAGCAAATATAGAATCATTTTCATAATTTGGATTATATACCATACTGAGTTCATCAATATTATTATAACCATTATGAAGAATAGTTTGATTTTCACCATTTCTTATATATAAAAGATTTAAAAACTCATCGTAACTATAGTGATTTTTTTCTAAGTTATCACCAATATACCCGCTAGTTTGGTTTAGAACTCCATATTCATCATAATCACAGGATTCTACTTGTAAGGTCTTGTTGTCTTTTGTTTTCGCATATTTTATAACTACTTGATCTAAATTGTTTAAAATATGTGATTCTCCTTTTAGGTATCCCTTATCGCTTGTTTCTTGTTTTAGAAGGGTTCCTCTTTTATTATACCATTTTATGATTGTTTTTGTTGTGTCATATACTTTAAAATTTGTATTTATGGTCTCTTTTAGCTTGATTCTTACATCATCGTTTGTTACATATTCTAAAATACTAATGTTTTCAAGCCCTGCTTGTTTTAGAATTTTCTTTAATTTCATCGTGTCGGTTAAGTCTATCGTATTTGATGAACCTTTAGAAATCTTAACTGAAGTTACATTATTTAGAAAATTCTTACCAGAATTATACCAAAAGCCACTTGAACCCGGGTTTAAATTTATATGATAATTATAGATGTTTTGAACAATATCATTTTGGGATAAATGACCATCAATAACAACTTCTTCATCGTTTACTTTATATGATAAAACATATGGCTTATTTAATTCTATTTCCGTGTTATCATCAACAACAAGATATGTTGTAGGTGTTTCAATTTTATCAATTAACTCATAATTATATATTTTAACTTGATATTTTGATTTGATTTTCACATATAAAGATATGGTGAATTCATCATTTCCTTCAAATTCTGGTAATTCATATAAAAAACAAGCAAATTGATAATTGCTATTTTGTGAACCTAATATCACTTGGTCTTTCATACTATTAGTATTATCATATAAACTTACTTCAACCTTTTCATCATTTTGGTTATCTAGTATTTCAGATAGTACTTTTAGTTTTACCACAAGAACAATGTTGGTTCCACCTTTTATTTTCTTATATGTGTATGATTTATTTTCTAGTTTTATTTCATGATTAGTCGTTGTATAATTAGTTATTTCTATTGGTTGTAATAATTTTTTTAAAGTATCTTTATAGGTGTATATTAAACCATCTTTTGACATATCATATACTAAACCATTAGTTATATTTGGAGTGCCATTTAATGTCAATAATTCATATGAATAGTATAGTTCATTATTATCTTTAAAGGTATAAACAAACTCCCAACTATCATTTTCTGTTTCGGTTTTAACTTGTGTATATAAACCATTTATGGTAAGAGTATGTTTAGTTATGTTTGTATTTCTTATTTTATCTCTTTTCTTAACTTCTTTAATTCTTAAAAGATCATCATAAGTGAGACTTAACTCAATTATATCATGACTAGTAATTTTATTTAAATACTTTTTAGGGGTTGGTTTTAAAGCTAATATGATTAAGCTATCGGTTATAGTTAAATAATCAAATTTGGTAGAATGGTTGTTTACACCTTGACTATACGTGTATTCTTTAATTTCTCCCAAGTATAGTCCCGTATAGACTAAACTATATGTTCTTGTGTGATTACTACCATCTGGAGTAATTTTGATATCAATTTGGCCAGTTTTGTAAGTGATATCAATAGTAAATCCATTTGATACTACAATTGATGAGATTTTATCAGCGTCATTATATGTAATGATTGTTTCTTTTCCATAGGCATTTATTATCTTTATTAAATAACCATTATTATTAAATTCTTTTTTATTTCCTAAACTATCATATATAGTATATTTTATTGAATTATCAACAAGTTTCTCTTTTTTTAAGATTAAGTAGTTTCCATCTTCTTCATAGTATGTACTACTATTTTCAGTTGTCTTTTTAAAAGTATGAGTTAAAAAGTCTTGATCAATATACTTTATTTCATCATTTTTTTCATTTATATATTCTTGAAAGTTTAGTTTGAAGCCGTTAGGAAATGAGGTGTTTTTACCACTTATGGTATTTGTATTACCATAAAATAAATTGTATTTTAAATATAGATAATCGGTAAAATAGTAAGTATAATCCATCTTTCCATTTCTAACGTTTAAATGAAGAAAATCATTTTGGCTAATGTTTTCTTCAATTAGTGCTTGTTTTTTATAGAAATCATAATCACTTGTTTCTATTACTTCTACTTTAGGAGCATTTTGATTTGACTTATTAGTATATAATTTAATTTCATTATTATTTTCTGTTAATAGAGCCAAATAGAGGGTATTGTTTTGATTTCTGTTAACAACTTCAGTTATATCAATAATTCTGTATGGTACTCCATCAATTTCTTCATAAATTGCGTTTTTGGTATAACCTTCTCTAATAAAATATTTATCAGTTGATTCTTTTACTAATAGGGGATAGTTTAGTTTTGTAACTTGTCTTATTTTAAGAACCACTTTTTGATAAATTCGATAATTAACACATACTTTTGGGACTGTCAAATGAATAAAGGTGTTTGTACCTGCAGTTGCTGTGTCACTTGATGATTCCACAACCAAAGTCTGTTTAATTACAGTTTTCATGTTTAAATTAATTGTTTCTAGAATACTCATTTTTTACACTTCCTTCCATTTTTGTTTTATTCTAAAACAAACAATTTGTCACTGTGTGACATCTTGAGTATAACAAATGGAAAGTGAAAATATTGTCGAAATTTCTGTACTTTAATACTTTTTTATAAAAAGACTGCTAGTGAATTAATCACTAGCAGTCATTCTTTTATTAGTAATGTAAAGAATTCTACTAATATCAGCAGAATTTTTGACATAGCCCTTTTTTATTGGTATTTTTTCATTATAAAAGAAAAATTTACTAATTGCTTCAGGTAAACACTAGAAAGGAGATACTATACATAAACCACAATATATTTAAAATATTAAATATAGATGCTTTGTTCCTTGTATTTACTTATTTTCATTCCCATAATAAAAAATCTCCAAAATAAATAGTGAAATAATTTTATATTAGCTCACTGTCTACTTTGGAGACTATGTACAATAATAACTAAATTTTTAACCCTATACTTCTTTAAAGGAGATAAAACCCTAAACTTTTTTATAGAGCAAATTGGTTGAACCCTAAACTAATTTAAAGTGCCATAACAATTACACTCCTGCAAGTTTGTGTCAATTATTATTTTTTATTTTTAGCAAGCATTTTTCTATATCATCAATAAAATATACTTGATTATACTTTTTCAATAGATATTTTCTAATTTCTGCAGCTTCAGTAAATAATAAATTATTTTTTTTAATAATATTAATTAATTCATTAAAATATATTTTTTTTGCTTTATTACTATAAAAAATTAAGATTAAACCCATTAATATAATATGTATTACTAAAACATAAATCATAATCTCTTTTTTTATAAACATAATTATAATATTAGCAATAACACACATTCCTTGAGTAATTAATTCAATAATCAAATATTTTTTATAACATTTATCAGTTACAACTAAATATCTGTCATTTGTTTTAAATACAAATATCCCTAGTATAAACATAATTTGAAGTATTAAACAAATATATTCCATAATGATTTACCATCCTATCATATTTCCTAAAAATGTAGAACCTAAAGTTGCAGCAGATACCTTAGCTATACCCTGAACTGTATATAAACTAATAGCCTTTGACATATTCATATACATAGTTTGTAAAGTTAATCCACTATTAGGTCTTAATAGTGCTTCTTTTGCAGAAGTCAAGAACGCTTTACTTCCCCAAGACTTTCCAGCATTAATTGTGCTAACCATTGCTTTTGAATTTTGCGTACCTGCTCCTGTCCATCTTCCTAAGCCAACACCGATTGCACCCATAAGAATAGCCTTTCCGACATTAACTTGGTTCCAATCTCCACCAGAGGCTATTAAATCGCCTCATATACTTCCAATAGTTCCAAAACACCTCCAGCAATCATAGAAACAACTTGATTAATACCCGATGCTCCTAAGCACCACTTATTCTACTTATTTACCATTAATTGATTACAGAGCCATATTATATTGCTAATGAGGTTATACATTCATAAATATTTTTTCAATAATAATTAGTATTAAGAATATTAAAAATACAAGTAAAATTGTTATTCCAATGGAAAATAAAATATTAATTCTAAAATCTATATTTGTTTTTTTATGTAAGATAGTAAATGAAGTAAAAAATAGTAATATGATAATTAACAATGAAACTATACCAATAACTCCTTCTTTAATTCCACCATTCATACCTTTTCCAACTAATGCATCAAAACAGCCAATTATGCAAGACAAAATGTATTTTACAATTTTCATTTTATTCACCTCTTAAATAAGAAATCTTCTATTACGCCATACATTCTTTCCAACTAATATTTATGTCATTAATAATAATTGATTTCTTCCAAATTCAATGCTCCATCTAATGAGTAACTTTGTAAAATAGTACAATAATAAAAGATTACAAGAAAAAATAAAAGAGCTAACTCCTATTCAGTTTAGGAAGTTAACTCTTAATAATGTGTTTTTAACTTGTCTATTTTTAACGAACAGGTTCTAAATCACTAACAGTCATTTATTTATTATGCTTGTTTTGGTTTATATTCATCGATGATTTTGTTAACTAAATGTTCAGGAACATCATCATAACGGATGAACTTACGAGTAAAGTGACCACTACCTTGAGTCATTGCTTTAAGGTCAATGGCATAACTTACGATTTCAGCTTCTGGAATATGAGCTGTGATTGCTGTCTTTCCACGTCCAACTGGAGTCATACCAATTACAGTACCACGACGTTGTGGGATATCACCCATGATATCACCTACGTATTCATCTTTAACTGTAATTACAACTTCCATTACTGGTTCAAGAATTGTAGGTTTAATATCTTTACATGCATTCTTGAAGGCAAGAGCTGCCGCAATCTTAAATGAAATTTCATTTGAATCAACTGGGTGGTAAGAACCAAAGTATAATACAGCACGAACACCGATAACTGGGAATCCAGCAATAGGACCATGTTCTAGAGTTTCGATTAAACCTTTTTCAACAGCTGGGAAGTAGTTTTTAGGAACTGCACCACCAACAACTTCTGATGCGAATTCAAAGTCTTTGTCAGGAAGTGGTTCAAAACGAATCCAAACATCACCATATTGACCAGCACCACCAGATTGTTTCTTATGTTTACCTTGAGCTTCACCAACTTTACGGATTGTTTCACGATAAACGATCTTAGGTTCTGCTGTTGTTACTTCTACTTTATACATGTTCTTCATCTTTTCAAGAACATAACCAATGTGAGTCATACCTTGACCGCCAAGTAATAATTGAGCAGTTTCAGGGTTACGTTTTACTTCAAGTGATGGATCCTCCATCGCAAGTTTACTTAACGCATTTGACATCTTATCTTCATCTTGTTTAGTTTTTGCTTGAATTGCTACATAAATAACTGGAGTAGGAACTGGAGCAGGTTCATAGCAGATAGGATCTTTCTTATCGCAAATTGTTGAACCAGTTGCAAGTTCAGTCATCTTTGTTACAACAGCAAGGTCACCAGCTTTAAGAACAGGAACTGTAATTTGGTTTTTACCCATTAAAGTGATAAATTGACCAGCTTTAGTTACGGTATCAGTGTTAGCAATTAAAAGTTCAGTAAGTCCAGTAGTTGTACCTGACATAATTTTGATATAGTTTAATGTACCTAAGAATTGGTCAACAACTGTTTTAAATACATATGCTGAGAAAGCTTCAGTTTCAAGTCCTTCACGTTTTTTACCATTAAGGCCTTGTTTTGCACCTTTTTCAATAGGGTTAGGTAAGTATGAACATACCATATTTAATAAGTTTTCAACACCTGTTTCATCGTTTGCACAACCAACAAGAATTGGGAACATATCACAATCAGCAACAGCTTTCTTTAATCCAGCTTCCATTTCTTCTTCTGTGAAAGCTTCTTCCATAAAGAATTTTTCCATTAGTTCTTCAGATGTTTCTGCAACCTTTTCACTTGCTGTATAATGTAATTCATCATATTTGTCATGATATTCAGCAGGAACTTCATCTTTTGAACCAAGAACTTTAAAGAAGCCTTTAAAATTATTTTCAGTACCCATTGGATAACATACAGGAACAGCATTAGCACCAAATCCCGCGATAACCTTATCAACGATTGATGTAATCTTTACGTTTTCTTTATTAAGTTTATTAATAAAGATTAGAGTTGGAATGTTACGATCTCTAAGTTCGTCCCAAACTCTTTCCGTACCTACTTCAATGCCTTTTTGAGCATCAATAAGTACGATAGCTCCATCAACTACAGAAAGGTCTTGTTCAATTTCACCTACAAATTCTTCAGATCCTGGAGTATCTAAGAAATTTATTTTGTATCCGTTCCATTCAACAGGGATGAGTGATGTAGAAAGAGATGATAAACGAGCTTGTTCTTCAGGTAGATAGTCAGAAACAGTTGTTTTTCTTTCTACCTCTCCTTTTTTAGCGATAGCCTTACTTACAAATAGTAATGATTCAGCAAGGGTAGTTTTACCACTTCCTAAATGTCCTAGTAATGCTACGTTTCTAATTTGTTTTGCACTATATTCTTTCATTTTATCCTCCTATGGCCTTTTGCCTGTACACATGTTGTCAGTTTAACAATAGTACATAACACGCACTTAAATATTATATCATATTTTGTTTGTGATTTCTTTAAATTTACTTATTTTTTTGAAAACGTTTTACTAAAAAAATTAAATATTAAAAAAAACATCCCCTTAAGGATGTTATAGTTTATATGATTCTTTAACGTCAAGAACAAAGATTGTAGCTCCATTTACACTTACTTCAAAAGGGAAGGAACCCAAGTTTGACAGTGATATGCTAAAAATCATCTCTACACATGTAGAGATGATTTTTAATATTTAATTGTCTTTA